>JAVCCT010000163.1 GCA_030765325.1 Candidatus Stygibacter frigidus
CAGGAAGTTTTTCCGGAGCAGCTTCCACTTCATTGAGAATAAATTGATCCATATCAAAGAATTCTGTGATAGATTGAACCGCAAGTTGACGGGCTTCATCTTCTGATAATTCCATCCCGGCACGGTCTTCCGGCAAAGTATGCCTGAAAGCAGTAACTTCACCCTGGGTATTGATCATGAACTTGTAAGCTTCTGCTCTATCAGCTACATCTCCATGCCAGGTACGAAAATTTATCTGCCAGACAGGCTCATGGATATATTTACCCATTGCCTGATGATATACAGATTTTCCAGCTTCCTGCCAGACAAGTTTATCACTATTATTTACAGAATTAATGAGATCAGCATCAATCCGCCAGTTATCATCCAAACTAATATTTTGTTCACTAAGAGCCTGCTCTGCACGCTCAATTGCCTGCTTGCGATTTAATTTCATTTGCGGCTGGTCTGCCTGGAAGCTGGTAAAAGCAACCCAGCAGGTAGTTCCGATAACAGCAGAAATTATCAGCCAGGTGATTATGCGCGGATTATAGGTACGGTGAGTAATTATTATTTCTGGAGCTTTGGGTGGTTTAGCTGGTGCCGGCAGCCAATGTTTATTAAGATAGTTATTAGTTACCTGCTTCCATTTACCTGCTTTTATGCGGAAATAGATGATGATCAATAACGGCAGGAGGATGCCGGCAAGTACTAAAATTCTATTCATCCATATACCTGGAGCTTTCATGATCCAGATATACATAGCCATAAGCACAGCATCAAAACTGAAATGCAGAATAATGCCGGTAAATAAACCAAATCGCAGATATAAAAAGGCGAATAGCAGTGACGGCATAATAAGTTCCACTACCCGGGCATAAGCTGGTTGGGCAGCATAATTTGCATGACCAGCACTAAATATGAGAGCTTGAATGATCAAACCCAGCCCCAGGAATAATTTCTCTTTATTAAATTTTCGACCAATGAGCACCATTCCAGCCAAAGGTACTGCCCGGAAAAGCGCTTCTTCCCAAAATCCGGCATGCAGTGCCTGTGAGAGCACAGAAAGCCAGGGCATAGGCATGGCGATAAAATTAGGGTCCACCTGTAAGCCGGCAGGATTCCACCAGCCCAGATGTTTGGAAGTAAATAGATAAAATCCCAATACATAAGCCAGATTGATAGCGACCAGTCCATAACCAGCGAGAGTGTTGCCAAGAATCCGTGAAGATGGTGCTACTGGAGCTGAAAGGGTTTTCCAGAATCTTACATGATTCGGGAAAGCTTTTCGGGTAAGACTTTCTGCTGCAATAAAGGAAAGTGCCAACAGAATAAAATTTTGAATGAATCCTAGTAGATTTGTCATAATATTCTGCATTATGTGCGCCTGAGGGGTTACAGCAGTATCATACCATATCCAGGAAAGAGGCAGATCATTGAATCCAGCCAGAAATCCCAGAAATGAAACTATAAAAGCCCACAATAATGCTTTGCGGTATAATAGATAGCGTGTGCGCAAAAGGAAAAATGAACCTAAACCGATTCCAAGCAGTCCATATAAAAAGAGCATGCCATATTGAGCTCCGCTGGCAATGGTATTATTGGCTGAGCGCATCTCCTGAAATCTGCGGTTAAATGCTTCGGGTATTTTCACAGAATGCTCCAGCTGGCTTACATGATCTCCACTTACTCCAATAGTGAAGCGATATCTGGCTTCATTCAGCAATTCCGGACGTTCATACACAAATTCATAATCCTGCCGTCCAGAAATAACCACATTCTTTTTAGTTTCAATCAGTTCATAATCTGCCAGATTTACTCCCAGTTTTTTGGCAGCGGATTCACCTAAATCTTGAGCTGTTTCCACGCTGATATTATTACCGGGCTCGCTCTCAGGAATAATTTCGTTATATCCGTAAAATTCTCCATCAGGAGTGTAATAAAAGTATGACTGATGCTCCTCTTGAGGTAAAAAGTGGCGAACTACCCACAGATAGGGCTGATATTTGCCATCGGCAAGAAACTTATTATAGCCTTCCTTGCCCCCAGCTTCCAATTCAATATAATATTGCAGGAAACTGCTTTCACTAAAGATCACTGCCTGTCTGCTGCCTGAGGGACCAATATTCCAATTTTTACTATCATTTATAGCTGATTGCAGAGCTTCCTTTCTATCCATTGTGATATCCAGACTGATGAAACTCATGATTCGTGAGAAATTCTGCATACAGAAGATAGATGCAGCGATCACGATCAGGGTAAAAATAATCCAAAATAGAGGTTTACGGAACATAATTAGACTCCTTTTCCAGGGTAATATTTTTTTATTTGATCAACACGAGCTTACCGGTTTTACGGCTGATATTGTGCTGATAGACATATAATCCTGCTGCTGCCTTTCTACCAGTTTCTACATAGCCATCCCAGTGATAGCAACGGTAATTATCAGGGGAAAGTGAACTGGTAATTGAACGTATTTTTCTGCCTCTGATATCATATATAGTAATTTTATCTATTGTATCTACATCATCACTCTTATTATCATTTGCTCTAAGTGAGGCATAATAAATATCCACAAAGTCTCGAGCTGGATTTGGTTGAGCATAAAAATCAACTGCAGGCACAAAGGGTTCTTCTTCCTGCAACTGCAAAATAGTGGAATTCACTTCCCCTTCCGATGTGAATTGGATCAATTCGTTCTGGAGCAAAGGAGTATCCAGCAAGTCACGCGTTTTAATACCTATCAGATTACCATGATCCTGCCAGGAAAGTTTGTAGGAATTAGTGCTGGTAGTATTTTTGAAGACATATAGCGAATTGCCATCGCTAAAAAGCATATTTGATGGGCAACGGGCATTCAGAAAGTAGTCTGAAGGATTGATACCCAGCAGATTAGTCTCATTATAAGCCGCCTGCAATCCTGCTGAAACATCATTATCATTAACAAATATATATTTCACCAGATAGTGATGATATAATTCACTATCAATAAACGAGCCCAGACTGCCATATTCACCGAGCCAGTTAGAGGGATATTGATCAAACCAGATTTTTCCCAGATAGTTCATCATTGCCTGACGCAGGGGAGTGGAGATCACGCCATTATGGCACATGCTGTAGGTTCCCTGACTGGTATCCACCTTGAAAGGATGTGATCCGCTGCCCCCAGTGGCATTTCGGGCATGGGCAATTATCAGAAAATAGTAATTATCTTCAGATAAAATTTCCTGCCTGGCATCATCAAGCGGCTCTAAAGTACCATCACCATACCAGGTGCTGCTGCCTGTTTTATACCAGCAATCGCTTTCCAGAAGATGAGTGGAATCTCTTCGATAGGCAATTAGACCATAACCATCATTATTAGTTCCTGAACTTGATCTGCTGATCAGAAAATCAAAGTACTGATCCACGATTTCCTGATGTTCACTAAAACTGCTGTCATCTGTTAGTATCAGGGCAAACATATCGCAACTCCAAACGGAGCAGATCATTAGAAGGAGAAATGAGGTTATCAGAATTTTCATCGGTTAAAGATAAGGAAATTCTCTGGAAAGGTAATTGACCACATAATCTTTTACGCTACTTTCTAATGATAAGAAGTTCATCGGGTAGCCTGCAATTTGCAATTTATCCATCACGGCACAGGTATAATTCTGATAAGAGTTTTTTAATGTCTCCGGCATTTCAATATAGTCAATATCATCAGGGATATTCATGGCAGCAAACACAGCCTGCATCAATTCTGTCCAGGTATGAGCAATGCCAGTGCCCACATTAAATATCCCATTAACATTTTTATGCTCTTTCAGCCAGTAGATAACGTCCACGATATCTTTTACATAGATGAAATCACGCATCTGTCCACCATCAGTAAAATCAGGATGATTGGATTTAAAAAGCTTCACTTTGCCAGTTTCTTTGATCTGATAAAAAGCTTTATAAACCATAGATTTCATGGCACCTTTATGATATTCATTAGGACCAAAGACATTAAAGAATTTGAGTCCGCAAACCTTATCCTGCAGCTTATTTTGCAGTACCCATCTATCCATCAACAGCTTTGACCAGCCATATTTATTAAGTGGACGCAATTGAGCACTCAGCTCATCCGCATCAGAATAGCCCTGTTCCCCAGCGCCATAAGTAGCAGCAGAACTGGCATAGATAAACCTGATATCGCGCTGGATAGCAAATTCTGCCAGTCTTTTGGAATAAATAAAATTATTCTTATAAAGGTAATCAGCATCAGCTTCAGTAGTAGATGAGCAGGCACCCAAATGAAATATTGCCTCAATATTATCATCATCAAGGTATTCTAATCTTTTAAAGAAACTCTTTTTATGAATATAATCTTTAAATTTAAGATTCAGCAGGTTTTTCCATTTGTCTTCACTACCTAGATTATCGACTATTATTATATCTTTATTACCTTCATCATTAAGTTTTTTTACCAGTGCACTGCCGATAAATCCCGCTCCACCTGTTACTATTATCATGATCACTCCCGTCCTGTAAATTTCATATCAACTAATTATATATCAGGGGATGCCTGTAAAGAGAATTTTAATTTATCGGTGATTATTTTAGCAGGAGACTGATCAATCTAAAAAATATCTTTGCCACTAAGACACATGTGCACCGCTGGCTGTACTCAGCAAGTGGGATGCAGATGACGACCAATACCCTCCAGCATCAGTAAATATCAGATAATGATTTGGTTTAATCATAAACTTTTTTTAAATATTAGCTAAATACTTTATTATATTCCTCACAAGCAGCAACTAAAGAGGAACATTCTCTGATAGGTTCTTTATTATCACATATTTCAACTAATCTATCAACAGCAGGCTGGCAGCTCCTTTCCCTATCCAGTTTTGAATA
>JAVCCT010000261.1 GCA_030765325.1 Candidatus Stygibacter frigidus
ACTGCTAAAAATAACAGTAAAATCATAAATATTCAGGGCATGATTCTATGTCAATAAAAAAATGAGAATCTGGTAATAATTATTTCCTGCTTGATGTCATTAGATTAAACTTTACAAAAAATCAATTATTTCAAACCTTACTCCTTATGAAGAAAAAGCAACATATTATCAGAAAAGGTTTCGCATTAATAGCGAGTATATTGATTATAACTCAAGCACTTAGTGGCATGGATATCAAAGAGGCGGAAAGCCAGATTACCTCGCTGCGCAAGCAGATAATCAAGCTTAAAGAAAAGGACTGGCAGGATTGGCAGGCAGCCAGAGAATCAGATAAACTTAGTGAGCAAACACCATTTGAGAGTGATCTTCATTTTATGCAACGCTATCTGGATAACAGCAGCGAACTTTGGTGGCAGCAAAATCAAAAGAAAACAGTAGTTTATGATCAGATAACGGATCTATTGGGCTGGAATTTCCAGACAAGATCATTGAAGCTGGTGCTTGATGTTAATAAATATGATGCCAATAATGGTATCTGGAAAGTAACGATAAATAATCAGGGCTGGGTAGCAGATAATCTTGAATATGACCTGTCAATAGCGCCTGCCAGAGCAGAGATACTCTATAATAATCGAGCAGGAATCAGAATATTTGGAGATGTAGTATTTGATCTATGGAATAATCCTCTGCTTAGCCAGATATATATATCCAGCGAACCAGCAGGGCTTGATACTACTATTGTTTTGGGAGCATTATCAGAATATATGTTTGCTAGTTCGGTGACAACTTTGACTTTTATAAATAATAATAATCAATTACTGGTTGGCTGCAAGGACAAATCATTGCATCTTCTTGATCTCACAAGCGAGAAAGAGAATAGACCTTTGAGGGTATATAGCGATATTAATGTAATCCGTAAACTGCCCTATAAAAACGAGGCAGTTCTGGCATTAAATGACGGTTATCTGCGAATATTTGATCTTGAGACCCAGAAAGAAGTGTGGCAGAAGCGTAACTTTGGGAGTCTTGTAGATCTTCAATTGAGTGCTGATGGACGATTTGCCTGTTGTGCATCTTTAGGCAGCGAGATGAGGGTATTTGATCTGGAAACCAAAAATCAGATGCTGGAGCTGGAATATCCTTATGGTATCAAAACGTGTGATATCAGTCCTCAGGGAGATTATCTTGCCTATGGTACTGAGCATGGATACAGTCAACTTTTTGAATATGCCGTGGTACGGATATTTGCCATTGGAGAAACCAGATCAGATATCGAAATTGCCTGTAATGGAGAAGTGGAAAAGGTGCGATTTAGTCCTGATGGCAAATTCCTGCTTTATTCTGATTCTGAAGGGACTTCAGGGATCATTGATATTGCCAGCAAATCTAAGATCATTACTTTCGATAAGGCATATAAAGCAGAATGGCTGCGGGGAGAGGATCTCATCATCGGGATAGGCAAAAGCAAGGAATTAAATATTATCGAAGCAAAAACCGGTGATGTGATCAAGACGATTCATCATCCAGAAAAAATAACTGCTTTTGCCCTAACAGAAGGTGGAAATTATGTTGCTATTGGGTCTAATCAGGGTGTGTTTATCTATAAACTTTAATAGTTTGCTAATGTGAACAGAAATAATTTAGATAAAGGAAGGTAGTGCATGAATAATTTTAAGAAAATAACCATCGAGAAGAGCTTATTTTTGATAATACTGATTTCTTTTGCATTCATAATATCTGGTGGGGAACTGCCGGAACCGCAAATTCCCTTTCAGCCCAGAAGTTATGCAGCACCCAAAATTGATGACTATATCCTCATAGATGGTAAAATTACTGATATTGAGTGGATTAATGCTGCCTGGACAGATTATTTTGTGGATATTGAAGGTGATATCAAACCTGAGCCATATTATAAAACCAAGGTAAAGATGATGTGGAATGATTATTACTTCTATATCGCTGCCAAGCTGGTGGAGCCACATGTGTGGGGTACGCTTAAAAAGCGGGACTCGGTGATTTTTCACGATAATGATTTTGAGGTGTTCATTGATCCTGATGGCGACACGCATAATTACTATGAGCTGGAGATCAATGCTCTGGGTACTGTGTGGGATCTGCTGCTGCTCCATCCTTACCGAGATGGGGGACAGGTGGCAATTGATAGTTGGGATATTCAGGGCTTGCAATATGGTGTGGATGTGGATGGAACCATCAATGACCCCTTGAGTCGAGATAAAGCCTGGAATGTGGAACTGGGTATCCCCTGGAGTGTACTGGGAGAATGTGCCGGAAAAACACCTCCAGAACCTGGAGATTTCTGGCGGGTGAATTTTTCACGCGTGCAGTGGGAACATGAGATTGTGGATGATCAGTATGTTAAGAAAGCAGATACGGCAGAACATAACTGGGTTTGGAGTCCACAAGGTGTGATCAATATGCACTATCCAGAGATGTGGGGTTACGTATATTTCTTTGAAGATCTGCCTTCCAGTGATGGCAAGGTTACAGGTTATAATTCCAAAGAGAAAGGGAAATGGATTTTGAGGCAATTATATTATAAGATGTATAATTTCTATCAATTGCATGGCTACTATACTGATGACTTAGAGCAGCTTGGTTTCACGGATGTGGATGGTGGGAATTTCGAGATGCCGCCCAAAATTGAAGTTACAACATCGATGTATGAAGCAACTCTTTCACGTCCGGGTTCAAAGAATATTCTCCATTTAGATAATTTTGGTAAAACCTGGAGCAGTGAGAAATAATTAAACAGACAGGAGACAATGAAAAATGAAGAAGGATTCTGAAAAAATTATCATTAAAGAAACTATCAGACGTGAATTTGGCAGATATGATGATGAGGAAAGCAATGACCTAATTCTGACTTTTCTGGTAATTGACAAGATCATTTCCAGATTAATCGATCAGAATATACAACCCTCGGTTGCTATTCATTATTTTGATCAGTGGATAAATTTATATATTTCAGGTGATTATGAATTGGAATATAGTGAAGATAGCTGTGAAGTTACTTGTAGCTTCATAGTCAACAGCATCACTGAACCTGATAAGCATCTTTTAGAATCTATTGGGATGATCCCTGATACCTTATTTAACCGCATGAATATAAATTCATCGTTGAGCCAGATTGAGGAAATTAATCAGGCAGGAAATGATATGAATCCTGATGATTCACAAAGATATCAAAATTTAATTAAGGAACTGATAAATCTAATAGAATTGTGCAATCTGGTTAGCCTGTATCTCAATGAAAGGTTTAGTGATTGCCAGAAGGCACTTTTTTTACATGATTTTGAGTTCAATATTACTGAACCCTTGTTTTTGTTTTTTCTGATAGATATCAATGTGTGTTTGATCTCAGGTGAAGCCGGTGAAGTACCAGATTATTTTGATGATCTATCTGACTCAGATTGGGATCAGGAAGAATTAGATAGTCTCAAGGGTTTTATATATTGGACAGCAGGCATGTATTTAGAAGGAAAGCCTCAAGGGATCAAAAAAATATTGAATGATGACACTTTTCCTGAATCAGAGAAATTCTGGTTCCTGCATTCCATGAGTATATGTCCTTATATAGAAGATAATCCCACCAAAAGGCATCATTACCTTAATTTAGCTGAAAATTACGCAGGCAAGAAAATTCATCATCTGATGCAGTTAATTGAGGATTACAATATACTGGGATTTTGGAAAGATTCCCTGAGGTTGATCCATAAAAGAGAATATGAATATGGAGATGATCAGCTCATGAATATCCCCAAAGCAAGAACCTTGATGGATGCCGACAAGCATCAGGAAGCGCTTGTTATCTTAGAAAAGGAGATGGCGAAACTTGAGGAAGAAAATGTTGATATGATGGCAATGATGGGTGACTGTCTGATAGCGGTAGGTAAATCTAAAGAAGGCATTGCCTATCTGGAAAGAGTATTGGAAATTGAACCTGATTACCTTGATGCTTTGCTGATTTTAGGGCTTCATAATTTTGTCGAAAAGAAAAATTACCGGATGGCTTTGCGTTATTTACTCGCTGCTGAGAAACAAAATATTCCATTTCCCGAAATTTATAATATACTTGCTGATATTTATGAAGATTTAGGTTTAATGAAAAAATCTGAAGAATACAGGAATAAATCGCTACCGAATTAGCCAGTTTTTGGGTCAGAAGTGATTAAATAATCTGATAAAACCATCTACTGGATGTGCATGCCCTTTCTGGGGCTGGTAATTATTGATCATTACGCTAAATACCAAGTCCTTACCCCGGGCGGTTTTCAGATAGCCGGAAATGCAGTCTATTCTACTCATACTGCCAGTTTTGGCTTTTAGATCAAGATCAAATAGAACAGCTCGTTTTGCCAGAGTTCCATTTAGTCCCGGTGAGGTGAGGCATTCACGAAATTCTTCAATATCGCTCATGTAAAGCAGTATCTTATTCATGGCAGCAGGGGTAAAAAGATTATATCTGGAAAGACCGCAGGCATCAGCAATGCGACATTGATTCCAGGAAATATTAAGATTAGCAAAGAATACATCCAATACCATCAAACCATTTTGCAGAGAACCAAAACCCGATTCATGCCAGCCAATATGACGCAGGAGAGCTTCACCCGCTTGATTATTGCTATCTTGAAGGAACTGCCGGATTATTAATGATAGTTTAGGAGATAGATGGGTAAATACCAGGGTAGTTTCCAGTTTTTGGGGAAGATCATCAATATCACGTGCATTTCCACTTATCTTGATTCCGGCTTTCTCCAAGGTGGATTTCAACAGGGAAGCATAAAACAGGGTAGGATTTTTAGCAGTGATCATTTTTGAGTAACTTTTTTTATCTTCACTGTAATTTCCATATACAGACAGGATGTTTTCGCCAATTACTCTACGGGCGTGAATATGTTCCGGCAGGGAATCAGCAAAAGTAACGCTATTCTTATAATCAAAGTAGCCAAAAGGCAGGTTATCCATGATAGAAATATCATCATCATCATTTTCTGGAGGATTGATGAAGAATTCTACGGTTGTATTATCTGCCATAAGCGGTCCAAATTCGGCAGCGTAGGAGAAGCTGAGATCATCCCAGGCCCAGCCGCTTCCCAGATGGGTTTCTTCAAAAAGATCATCATTACCAATGATATCACCTCTGATTTCGCTGATGCCATGTGCTATTAGTGAGTCTGCCCAGTTTGAGAATATAACTTCGGGGTCATACCAGTGTCGTCTATCGAAAGTAGGATCACCAGTTCCCGTAACTATTAGATTGCCAAATAGAATATTATTATTCGTAAAACCATCATAACTGATATAAGTGGGAATTCTATATTCAGGACCCAGAAATTTCCAGGCAGCAGATGCTGTCACTAATTTTAAGGTGGAAGCAGGGATAAGCAATTTATCTGCATGGTAACTCATAATTGTGTCACCATTGGTATACTGCACTAGAACAGCATAAGACGCAGATGGGTCGATAAGCTTATCCAGATGAAAATCACGGTTTTCCAGTTCAGACAGCACATATACAATGCGTTTTCCTGAACAGGAAACAAGCAGCACTGCAAGCACAAATAGATTCACTAATCCAATTACTTTCTTCATATATGCACAAAGAAAATGGCATTTTTATGAGTCAAGCTAATTCTATTTTTTAAAGAGGAACAATTATTGCATATCTAAATTACAAAAACACAAGAGCAGGTAATATGAAATTTAAAAATATATTAGTATTCGTATTGCTGTTAACCGTTTTATGGTTAATTGCCGAACCGGTTCCTCCCATTGCTAAAATGGAATACCACCAAAATGTCGTACATGGTGACACTCTTGTCGATGAATATTACTGGCTGAAGGACAAAACCCGGACAAATCCTGAAGTACTGGAATATCTCCAGCAGGAAAATGATTACACTCAGGCAATGATGTCATCAACCCGGGGATTGCAGGACACGCTGTATAACGAATTTCGCAGCCGTATTCCTGAAGAAGACAGCAGTGTGCCTTATAAACTGGGGGACTACTGGTATTACAGTCGCGAAGAAGCTGGTAAGCAATATTCTATATACTGCAGAAAATATCATAATTTAGCGGCAGCAGAAGAAGTATATTTTGATCTTAATTTGCTGGCAGTAAATAAGGAATATCTGGCAGTGAGCGGGATGAAAATCTCCACAAATGAAAAAATGCTGGCATATCTGGCTGATTACAGCGGGGCTGAGGAATATAATCTATATATAAAAAATATCGAAAGTGGAAAACTACTGGCAGATAGTCTTGCCAATGTGGATGATATCTGCTGGGCAAATGATAATGAAACCTTGTTTTACTGCACTATGGATATTTCAGGCAGAACTGATAAAGTATGGCGTCATCGCCTGGGGACAGAATTTGCTGCAGATGAACTTATTTACACAGAACCGGACAGCTCATTTTACTGTTATGTGTATAAAAGCAAAAGTCGGGAATACATCATAGTGGGTACTTCTTCCAAGACGAGTTCCGAGATCAGGATACTCAAAGCAGAAACTCCCTGGGGAGAATTCCAGCTTGTGGAACCCCGGCGACCAGATATTGAATATTATCTCACTCATCACGAAGCTGAATTCTTCATCAAAACCAATGAAAATGCCAAAAACTTTAAACTGATGCGAGTCAATGAAAATACCCCTCAGCGTAAATACTGGCAGGAATTTATTCCTCATCGTGATAACGTGACCTTTGATATTTCCATTTTCAAAGATTATCTTATCCTATTCGAAACTGAGAATTATCAGGAAAGGATCAGGGTGAAAGGCTTAAATAATGCTGCAGATTATCTGATCATGCCACCTGATGATACAGCCATGCTTTATTCAGGATTTATGCCCGAATATAATAGCACGAGTTTCAGATACCTGGTGGAATCAATGCAGTCGCCCTGGCGGAGCTATGAATATGACTTGAAAACAGGAAATCAGACTCTGCTCAAAGAACAGCAGGTTAATGGCTTTCAGGAGGGGATTTATACCTCTGAAAGATTATATGCGACCGCTGCTGATGGTGAACAGATACCTATCTCAATTGTCTATAATAAGGAAACATTCAACCGTGATGGCAGTCATCCCATGTTTCTGACTGCATATGGTGCTTATGGTGATAATAGTAATCCTTATTTTTCTACCACCAAACTCAGTCTTCTGGATAGAGGCTATAGCTGGGCAATTGCCCACGTACGCGGTGGGGGAGAAATGGGCAGACG
>JAVCCT010000221.1 GCA_030765325.1 Candidatus Stygibacter frigidus
CCCTGCTCATCCCTCCATCAGCTATGTACAGCAAAATGCCTGGATAAAAACAGATGAACAGGGCAGTGAAGCTACAGCAGCTACTTTAGTCATGATGGAAGATAGTTTTCCCCTGGAATGTAATATTTTTAATGCCAACCGACCATTTCTATATATCATCAGAGATGATCGTAATGGCTCCGTGCTATTTATCGGGATCATGAATAATCCCCTTATTGAGTAATAACTTTAGGTAAATTGGAATTGAACTTGCTGAGACCTTGCTAATAGTCGAACGACCTTTGCAATGGTTAAACCATTTGAACCAGATATTTGCATTTATAATTAGCTTAAAATTATAGAGTTAGAAACTTCTATCCCCTGATCAACCATTGCGAAGGTGCAAGCACCATTCGCAAGGTTTTGGTTAGGGAAATATAACCTTCTTAGTCAGTATATTATCTTGAGAAAAAAATTTACTTTACTGTTAAATGGCATATACTGTATTTGAGTATCCAAAATAAGGAGGAATAATGATGCGGAAGATATTATTTATTATTTTAATTATAATAGTGATGGGAAGTTTATATTCAGTGAGATTTGCTGGAGAAATCAAGAGCTGGACAGCAGAGGATTTTATTGGATTTGATCTGGTGGGAGACAACAATGGTAGTGCTGGCGATATTACGTCTGCTTGCCTGCATCAAGATGATGATAATTTATATCTGAGGGTTAGTTTTACTGATATGGTGACCCGCCATGATAATCAGGTAGTCAGTGACAATTTTGCTGATAGTGACCTGATGCTGACTGTATTGATCACCAGTAAAGATAAAATTATGCTCAGGGAAACAATTCCTTTAAATGAGCAATCAGGAACTATCAATACTCTAAGCTGGCTGCAAACCAAAAAAAATAATCTGCTGGAACTAAAAATGCCTTCAACAGGTATATCAAGAGACGATATGATCATAAGTTTTGGGGTTCACAGTCAGGGAAATTTAGTTGATGAATGGACAGGCAGCGGTCGTGAAGATCGTGATACCGGTAATTGTGCATTTGTCCATCATGGTAATCAGGGTCTCACCTATACAGAAGTTTTTTATGGCAGTGGCTCTCATCCACAGGGATTGGATGGCAGTGGATTTGATGAGGTGATGCAGGCACATGAGGCAACTGATGTCCCGGGCAACTTTCATATGAGCGGAACTTTGATGCCGGCAGCTCAGTGGCACAATCCAGAATTTAATGACTGGCTGAGTACTATGGTTACTGATGACACTGCAGCGATGATGACATCTGCCTTAGGACAACATATTATGCCATTTGTGCAGAATAATATGAATGACTGGTCTGTAGATGTAGAAAGTGATATGGTGAATTATCGCTATAATTATGAGCCTCATGTTGCCTGGGTGCCGGAACGTGTGTGGCTGTCATTAGGACAATATCCGGATGCTGGAGTGATTGACAACTGGCTGGGAAATAACTGGACTCAACATGGCGTGTGGGGCGTTGTACTTGATGATGGACCGCATCTGAATGGCTATGATAATCATAAAATCCATTGGATGAGCAATGGCGTGGGTATTGACCTGCGCGTGATCCCGATTGATAATACCTTTGTGGGCAATATGCACTATAATGCCGGAGCTGCAATGAATCGGATTGCCTCCATGGGTGAATATGATATCTGCGTATATGGCACGGACTGGGAAGTGGCAGCAGAAATGAATGAACATGCCTGGAACGGAACAGAGGAGACTTTTTTCCTGGATAATTACCAGGATGTGTTATGGTATTGCCATGATAACTATCCGGGCGTAAACGTCTGGAAACTTGATGATGCGATCCAGAATGCTAATTTTAATGGTGAAACAGCCAATATCACTCCGGGAACTTATGGACTTCTGGGTGGTGAAGGTGGCTATGGCGGAAGCAATAACAGCTGGTATACTGACTGGGCAGGAGCCGCATCGCATTCAGATTTTCATAGTCCCGCCTGGACTTATGGATTTATCTGGAATAATGCTTATGAAAACCTGATGAACTGTCCTGATAACAATCTCTCGCAACTGGGCTGGTACACTTTGATGATCAATCTTCATGAGACAGGCTGGCATGACAGCGGAGATATCTCCGGCTGGGAACACAGGTATTCCAGTCATATCAAAAATGCCAATGTGTATGCAGAAGCATCGCGCTGGGCAGCTGGACAATATATTGATACCACAAATGCTTATATGAGTGATATAGATCGTGATGGCGTGGATGAGCTGATAATGCATAATGATAAGAGTTTTTTTGTGTTTGAGAGCATTGGCGGAAGAGCAGCATGGGTATTTGCCAAAGATGAAGATGGCAATGCCTGGAGCGTTGTGGGCTCTGATGTTGCCTATTACTCAGATACAGATGGGGATTATAATGAAAGCTCAAATAATCACGTGGCAGCATTCTCAGACGTCTATCCCAATTACCAGAATGATATTTATGACATTACTGTTCTCACAGGTTCTGATGATGAAGTAACCGCGGAATTAAGCTATAATGATCTGACCAAAACAGCTACTTTGATAACTGGTAATTCTTATCTGGATATGGAGTATGACGTTTCCAGCGATGTTTATATCAAGAGTGGCTTCACCGCTGATCTGCTGGATATTATCTGGAATGGAAAGTCTAATATTCAAAGAATGTGGGGTGATTTTGGGGGCTATTGCGGAAGACGTAATTCTTCTTCTGGTGCAACCGTGGCAACCGTGCTGGGTTCCGCCGGAGGTGAGCATAATATGGAATTTGAAGGGACTCTGGTGCAAGGTGATGAGATCCACGCCGGGGGAAGCTTCCATTTCTATTTATATGCCGGCTGGACGAGTGAACCTTATGACGCCAGTTTCAATAAAGTGGCAGAACTTGATGATCTGGCAACACAACTTGGTGATGATATTGCCCCGGAAGTAGAAATGGGAGTTGCATACCAATTGAATAACCGGTTGGTGCAAATAGTAACCACTGAACCTGTAACTCCGGCAAGCACTGTCAATCCTGATAACTATAGTTTCTCGGGGGCAATTGCGGGATATAATATTTATTCCATTCATCTTACGCATGGTAATCGTAAAATAGTCCTGGAATTTAATGAAACACTGCCAGCAGATATAACTGGAACAATATTGCTGAACGGGACAGAAGATTTCACTGGTAACCAGATTTCAGAGAATGGTAATCTAGCAGAACTCACTGAATATATCAAGCCACATTTAGTGGGAACTATGAATGGCTGGGCACCATCTAATCATGATTATGATCTGGTGTGTAATAATAATATGCTGTAGAGCATTAATATGCAGCTTGCAGCCGGCACTCATGAATATAAGGTGACAGAATCAAATGCCTGGAACGGTGGAGACTGGCCTTCAGATAATCAGGTATTTACACTTGCTGCCGCAG
>JAVCCT010000332.1 GCA_030765325.1 Candidatus Stygibacter frigidus
GAAAAAATAACTCACCTTACTACTGTACACTCACGATATGACACTCGCATTTTTAGTAAAGAATGTCTCTCCTTGTATTTTGAAGGATACCAAGTAAACTTAATAGTTGCTGATGGAAAGGGTAATGAAATAATAAATGGGATCAGAATATTTGATATCGGGCTACCTCGAAATCGTATATTAAGATTCACATATTACTTTTTTAAGATATTAATTAAATCGGTCGAAATTAATTCGAGTTTATATCATATCCATGATCCAGAATTGATACTTCTAAGTATTTTTCTAAAGCTTAAAAAAAAGAAGCTAATATTTGATATTCATGAAAATATTACTAAACAGATACTGGCAAAGGAGTACTTACCAAAATTTGCACGAAGCATTTTATCAAAAACCTACCAATACATCGAAAGGGAAACTCTAAATAATTTTGACCACTTGATTTTGGCGGAAGATTCATATTCTGATCTTTATACAAAATATGATAACACAATAATACATAATTTTCCTGTTATTAATAACCCTTTCAATAAATCAACTATTTCAAAAATCCCTCAGATAGTCTATGTGGGTCACTGGTTTGAGATTAAGAGAGGTATTCTGGAGTTACTGCAAGTAATTAATCAGCTTAAAACAAACTATGATATTTGCTTAGTACTAATAGGTGAATTTTGTAAAGGTTCTATAGCAGAAAGACTTGCAAAGAAATATATAAAAGAAAATGATTTAGAAAAAAATATTATTTTTAAAGGAAGAATTAAATATAATGATATTTTCCCAATTATTGCATCTTCCAAAGCTGGTATTGTTTGCTTACATCCTAAAGAAAACTTTATTGTTTCATATCCGACAAAACTTTTTGAGTATATGCTATCTTCTATTCCAGCTATATGTTCATCTTTTCCTCTCTGGGAAAAAATTATTTCTGAAAATGAATGTGGTATTTGTGTTGATCCACTGAATATATCTGAAATTGTTAATGCTATAGCTTATATATTAGATAATCCCTCAAAGGCAACCAAAATGGGTGAAAATGGCAGAAATGCAGTTATTAATAAATACAATTGGCAAAATGAAAGTAATAAGTTAATAAAACTATATCGGGAGATAATATGAAAATACTTACAATATTAGGTGCCAGACCACAATTTGTGAAAGCAGCCGTTTTAAGTAGAATTATTAGAGAGAAATCATCTGCAAGTGAGATAATAGTTCAAACTGGTCAGCATTTCGATACAAGTATGAGCAGAATCTTTTTTCAACAAATGGACATTCCAGAACCAGATTATAATTTGAATATTAATTCTCTTTCTCATGGTGCCATGACTGGTAGAATGATCCAGCGAAATGAAAAAATAAGTCTGATTATTGAACCGAATGTTAACCAGATAAAAAAAGCAATAATAAAATATAGAGAAAAGCGACTAAATTATGATCCGCAAGATTTTGAAGATTATCAAAGTAGGAATGATCAGAATACCGTAATCAGAAAACTTGGATCCATGTATAACGAACTAATCGGAGGAAAATAAAATGATTGATAACCTTCTAATAATATTAATGATACTGGGGGCTTTCTTATTTCTATATCATCTGGTTTTATATCCCTTGATCCTTTTGCTATTGAATATGATAAAAAAAAAATCCACTATAGATTATTCAATTCCCCAAGAACTGCCAACAATCACAATTTTATGTCCTGCATATAATGAAGAAGAATGCCTGGAAGAAAAGATAAGATCATATCAGAATCTTAATTATGATAAAAATAAGCTTCGTATGATAGTAATTTCTGATGATTCTGAAGATAAAACCAACGAGATTGTTAAAAAACATGAAAAAACAGGTTATATTGAATTAGTGGTTCAGAAACCAAGAAAAGGCAAACAATCAGGACATAATCTGGTTGAACCGGATATTAGAAGTAAATATGTCGTCTCTACCGACGCTAATTCCATTTTCCATCCTGATGCTGTAATTGAACTGGTAAAAATTATCGAGAATGAAGATAAAACAGGGCTTGTGAGTGGAAAACTGGAACTAGTTGTATCTGATGAACATGAATCAGGAGAAGCGAGCTACTGGTCTTTTGAATCTTCATTAAAACACAATGAAAGTAAATTGAAGACTATAATTTGTGCAAATGGTTCTATATTTATTATCAGAAGGCATTTATTCGGGCAGATTTATCCTGCATCCGTCGATGATTTTGAAAGAGTGCTTATTACTATCAAAAAGGGATATAATGCTAAATATAATCCACAAGCAATCGTTTATGAAAATTCCACGGAAAGGGCAAGTCAAGAAATAAAAAGAAAAGTTAGAATTATCTCTAGAGAATGGTTTGCGATAAAAAGACAATCGGTTCTGTTGAATGTTTTCCGTTATCCTGTTGTAGCTTTCTTTCTCATTTCTCATAAGATCATCAGATGGCTGATCCCTCTTTATGCTTCCCTTTTCTTTATTGTAAGTTTGCTTAGCCTTAGCATAAGTAATTCTTTATTTCCCATTGCTGTATTAGGATTGCAGATCATTTTATATGCTACTGGTTTTATAGGTATGTATTTGCAGGCGAAAAAAATTAAATCCTCTCTTCTTCGTATTCCCACATACTTCACTGCAATGATCTACGCAGGAAATGTAGGATTTATTAAATTCTTACAAAAAAAGAAAATGGCTATCTGGCAAACTTCCATTCGTAATGATTAAAAGTTTATCTTAATATAAGGATTAATATGAAAATATTAACGGTTATTGGGGCTAGACCTCAATTTGTAAAAGCTTCTGTTATCAGTAGAGAAATAGCTTTATTAAGTGGTATTACAGAAATTATTGTCCATACTGGTCAACATTTTGATGAAAATATGAGTCAGATTTTCTTTAACCAGATGAATATACCCTATCCTGATTATAACCTAAATATTAATTCTCTACCGCATGGGGCGTTAACGGGAAGAATGGTCCAGGGTATTGAACAGATTATTATGAAGGAAGAACCTGATTGGATCATAGTTTATGGAGATACAAATTCAACTCTTGCCGGTGCTCTGGCGGGAAAGAAGATGCAATATAAAATCGCTCACATTGAAGCCGGATTACGTTCATTTAATAATAATATGCCCGAAGAGATCAATCGCTTACTTACTGATAAAATC
>JAVCCT010000013.1 GCA_030765325.1 Candidatus Stygibacter frigidus
TAATTTTGTTGTGCATCTGTCGTCACCATCCGGGAGGTCTAGCGACCATCCAGGAGGTAACTTAGCTTTGTTCAAGACCTCCCATCTGAAACCTTCTGGATGGTCGGAGACCTCCCGAATGGTTGACTTTTTTCAATATATATTATCTCCATTAGTTCCAGTTATTTAGACCTGTTAGAATTGATAAAAAACAGGGGATGTCAGCAGTATCTACCTTCATCAATAAGTATATCTGCACGTCTGTGTTGCACATATTAACAATCTGCTATGATATCAACTATCTTTCACATGATATTCCTTTTTCATAGCTTTAATCTCTTGTCTAAGTTCATTGATGCGAAATTCTCTTCCTACATAAACTAAGTTCAACGCCTCCATTTCTGCATTCTTCTCTTCCAGCTTTTGAGTTCGTTCATTAACGAGTTCTTCCAGATGATCCCGATGCTCTTTCAGATCATCCAAAGCCTGTCTGTATTCTGTAATATCTCTAATTATGTAAACAGCTTCATTAATTTGACCATCGGCATTAAAAATGGGATCTACTGATGCTTCCAGCCAGCGGTCCTTAACCACAAAAATCTCTGTTTCCTGACTTTTTGTGATTTTCATCCTGTTTAATAGACAATCGCCAGAGGGCTCATCCCGATTGTGGAGCAATTTCCAGCAATGTTTTCCCTTGATGTCCTTTTCTTCAATATCAAGCAGTTTGACCGTTGCAGAATTGTATTGAATAATATTTCCATCCATGTCAATAATGCATACCGGATCACTTATTGCATCAAAAGTAGTCTGCCACTTCCTT
Source organism: Candidatus Stygibacter frigidus (assembly GCA_030765325.1). Taxonomy (GTDB): domain Bacteria; phylum Cloacimonadota; class Cloacimonadia; order Cloacimonadales; family TCS61; genus Stygibacter; species Stygibacter frigidus. Next base: position 803 of record JAVCCT010000013.1, read on the forward strand.
GCTGCATCTGCTACTTTTTTCTCTGCTTGCTTATGTTCTTTGATTTCTGAAACTAATTCCTGTGTCCGTCTGGTTAGTGTCTGTTGCAATTTATATAGGTTAAGATGGATTTTTATTCTTACCAGAATTTCCGCTTGAACAAAAGGCTTGATGATATAGTCTACTGCTCCAGCTTCCAAAGCTTTCACTTTCAGCTCAGATTCACCCATTGCGCTGATAAAGATGATCGGAATCTGATTGGTCTCGGGATTATTTTTAAGCTGACGACACACCTCTATACCATTTATCCCCGGCATAATTATATCCAGCAGGATCAGATCAGGATGCTTCATCTCGATACTGCGTAGCGCTAGTTCGCCATCACTGGCAGGACGCACATGATAACCAGCAGTTGTTAATATGCCCGCCAGGTATTTGAGACTGGCAGAAGTATCTTCAACTACTAAAATATCACCAAGGTTGGAAACACTTATGCCGTTATTGATCATAATTCTTTCCTTTCTAATGCTTTATCTACTATTACCAAAAGCTCTTTATATTTTAAGTCTTCCACCAGACCACGCAGCAAATTACTAATTTCATTATCAATAATGCCGATTTCGCTTATAAATTTATAACAGAGTTCTTCATCAAGTAACAGCACTGCATTTTGTAGAGATTCAAGTAGATCACCTGGTATATTGGAAAGCAAGTCTTTGCGGATTTTTCTAAAGCCTCCGGTTGATTTTACATCTGTCGGTTCATCATATTCAAATTTGATTCCAAGTTGTCTGGTCAGGGCACCGATTATTTCTGATTCGCGATAAGGTTTCCTGATAAAATCATCGCAACCCGCTTCTAATATCTCATAGCGCTCATCTTCCAGAGCATGAGCAGTTAGTGCTACTATCTTGGTCTCTGCTCCAGCAGGATGTTCTTTGATCAATCGCGTTGCTTCCAAGCCGTTCATCACGGGCATACGTATATCCATCCAGATCAGATGGGGATGCCATGCCAGAAATTGATCCACTGCTTCCTGACCGTTAACTGCTTCCCTGATCTTAAAACCAAGTGGTTCAAGTTGATATTTCAGAAGTAAACGATTTTCCTGCTTATCTTCTGCGATTAGTAAGCGGTATTGTTTTTGACCCTCAGCTAATTTCTTCACATTGCCAAATACTTGATGAATCGAGATATTTTCCATGTTATCGATTATTTCCACTGGGATTTCAAAGTAAAAGGTTGATCCAGATCCATATTTACTCTTTAAACCAATTGTGCCTTCCATTAATTCCACAAACTGCTTACAGATTGTCAAACCAAGTCCCGTACCAGAATCATCACCTGAAGGATCTCCCAGTTGCTCAAATGATGTGAAGATGACTTCATGATATTTCTCAGCTATGCCAATCCCTGTATCTTCTACCTCAAATCTTAGCCAGACTTGTTGTGGTTGAGCTTTTTGCAATCTTGTTGCTCTCAAAGTCACTCTACCGACTCTGGTAAATTTACCTGCATTAACAATCAGATTCGTGATTACTTGTCGTAATTTCGCCGCATCTACTAATATATATTCAGGCAGATCAGACGCCAGGATCATCTGGAATTCTAAACCTTTCTCTCTGATCCCCACTGACATTAGAGATTCTATTTCCAAAAGCATTTGCTCCAGATTTACATTAGTGTTTTCCTTGATTATATGTCCTGCTTCAATCTTGGAAATATCCAGTACGTTATTGATCAGGTTCAAAAGATTCTCACTGCTCGAAGCAATAATATCAAGTTTCTTTCGTTGCAGGAATGATATTTCAGGTTCCTTTCTAAGAAGATTAGTGAAGCCCAAAATAGCATTCAAAGGAGTACGCAATTCGTGACTCATATTTGCCAGAAACACACTTTTTGCTTTATTAGCTATTTCTGCTTTTTCTTTTGCCAGTTTATCGATCCGGGACATAAGAATTGCTCCTATCATTAATGCTATCAGAGTCCCATTTACGCAGAAAACTGCCAGCCCCAGCCAATCTCCAGGATCATCGATAAAGGGCAGGTTATGGGGTGACCAGAAAATTACGATTATTACTGATAATAAGGTTGCCAGCAATCCCGAAGAAAATCCGCCATAAAGCGAGATTACCATAACTGCCGGATAAAATGTTACCCAGGGATTTCGTAATTCCATCGCTCCAAATGGCCAGATGCGCAATGCAGCTGCAAAGGCAGTAACGACGATTACAAAAATTAACCGATGTACGAGA
>JAVCCT010000257.1 GCA_030765325.1 Candidatus Stygibacter frigidus
GAAGTGATCGCAATTGACAAGATGCCTGGTAAATGCAAGATGATCAAGCAGAATTGCCAGAGGCTAAAACTTGATAAAGTGCAGGTGATAGCAGAAGATGCTTTCAATTATGGTCCCATAGCCCCTGCTTATGATAAAGTTCTGCTCGATGTTCCTTGCAGTGGCTGGGGAGTGATGCAAAAAAAAGCTGAAATACGCTGGCAGAAAAATCAGGAAATCCCTCAATTAATCAAACTGCAAGAGCAGGCTCTAAAAACTGGTGCTCAGTTTGTATGCCCTGGAGGAGACCTGATATACAGTACCTGTACCTTGAATCCTGCAGAGAATGAGAAGCAAATAGAAAAATTCCTCTTGAAACATCCAGCTTTTGAATTGGTGCCCGCTGAAACTGTTATCCCAGCGGAATTCACGGAAAATGGTTTTTTGAAGACAATACCCTGGCGACATAATATCGATGGGGCTTTTGCTGCTCGTATGAGGAGAAAAACTTGACCTTAGAGGAAATTATCAAAACCTGGATATTGTCAGAATTAATTAGGAATCAAAGGATTATATGATGAAAAGAATTGCTGGTTTTTTTAAAGCTGTGTTGATATTGATACTTCTTTTTTTAATTGGATTTTTGTCCTTTAATCTGGTCATGAAGATATTAGTTGATCACAAACATGAGGAGAAAACACCGAATGTAACTGGCATGAGCTTTGAAACTGCCCGGCAGGTCTGCCGAAATAATAATCTCTATCTGGAAGAAGTGAAGAGAATCAATAGTGACGAAATTCCCCAGGGACAGATAATCTCTCAAGACCCTCATCCTGATATTATGACAAAAAGATTCCGTACCGTAAAGGTGGTTGTCTCTGATGGTCCTGAGATGGTGTCCATTCCTTTCCTGGCAAATCTCACTGTTACTCAGGCAAAATTGAAGCTGCAAAATGCCGGCTTGAAGCTGGGTGAAAAAAATTACCGTTATTCTGATGAAGTGGAGAAAGACCTTGTGATACTCTCTAATCCACTTGCCGAACAGCGTATCCCACGTGGTAGTCAAATTGACGTTATTATTTCTCTGGGGAAAATTCAGGGTTCCGATTCCCAGTATGATAAATACAAAGACCTCCTGAACGATATGAATCCCTGATAGTCAGGTCACTTTTTTATATTTTAATATTGCAATTATGAATTTAATTCAATTTACTTGACTTAAAATATCTTATTGTGCTTTATGGAAAAGTTGATAGTTAGTTAGTTATAATAGATTTCTGCCAGTTATATCTTTCTCCAGTTACTGGCAAAAGGAGAAATTCATCTTACATCAAACATTTATCGAATCTGCCAAGCGGAATAGTAAAAAAATTGCCATCAATGATCTGGCAACGCATAAAGATTATACTTATGGAAAGCTTCTGATAGCTTCCCTCATTTTAAAGAATAAATTCCTGAAGTACCATGGTACTTATTTGGGACTGTTGCTGCCTACTTCGGCAGGATGTCACCTTTCAGTCATAGCTACGCTTATGGCTGGTAAAATACCTGTTATGATCAATTATGCCACCGGGGCTATTCGAAATAGTGAATATGCCAGAGAAAAATGCGGGTTTGAACATATTATCACCAGCCGTGGACTTCTAAAAAAACTCAAGCTTGAGCCTATACCGGGAATGATCTTTCTGGAAGATATTATGAAGGAACTAACTATCTGGGATAAACTGCCTTCAGCATTATTGAGTAAATTACCTGCTTCATTGATAAAGCTTTCAGTACATGCTGGAAAACCTGAAGATACTTCTGTGATCTTATTTACCAGCGGCAGCGAGAAAGAACCAAAAGCAGTTCAGCTTTCTCACAAGAATATTGAACATCAGATCAAGATATTACCAGGTATGGTGGCAGCTGACAGCAATGACGTGTTTGCTGGGGCTTTGCCCCTCTTTCATATATTTGGTCTCACAATCACCTTCTGGATACCACTTCTTACAGGTGCATCAGTCGTTACTTTCCCCAATCCGCTTGACTATCGCTTTATATGCGAAAATGTCAGGAAATATAAGGTTACTGGTATGGTGGGTACCCCTACATTTTTCAACGGTTATCTCCGGCGCAGTAATCCAGGAGATTTTGAGACCGTAAGATTTGGTATCAGTGGTGGTGATAAATTACCCGAAAAACTCAGACTGGCATATAAGGAAGACCATGGAGTGACGCTTTACGAAGGATATGGTGCCACGGAAACCAGCCCCGTCATCTCCGGTAATTCTATCTTTCATTACCGCCCGGGCAGTATTGGTAAACCCATTATTGGAGCTGAAGTGAAGATAATTGGTACAGATACTGACAAGGTTCTTCCTGCCGGTGAAATTGGCAAGATCCTCTGTAAAGGTGATTTTGTGATGACTGGCTATCTGGGTGATTATGAAGAAACCATGCTGCATATGCATAATGGCTGGTATGATACTGGTGATATGGGCTGTTTTGATGATGATGGTTTCCTCTGGCACAAAGGCAGATTAAAAAGATTCGTGAAAATTGGCGGTGAGATGGTTTCCCTGGTGTATGTAGAAGATGCCATTACTCGTTTTCTACCCGATGATGTTCAATGCTGCGTGGTGGAATTACCTCATCCCGTGAAAGGGGCAGAGATCGTGGCGGCAATCTCATCAGAAAATTATAATAAGCTCAAACTAAGCCTTCAACTCAAACTGGAATTACCTGCTATTGCTCTTCCAAAACGCTATTATGTCCTCGAAGAAATGCCTTTATCGGGTACGGGAAAAATTGATTTCAGGGAAGTGAAAAATATCTGCAGCAAATTACGGCAAGACCAAAAAGACAATAAAGAAGATCTAAAATCAAAAATTAATTCTTTAGTGCATAAGAAACCGAATAAAAAGGAATCAGAAGAAGATAACTCCCCTGGTTTTTAAAAATATCTGAATTGAGAAACTGCGGATCTGTTCGATCAAGCGGTAACCTTCTCACTTCTCACAGCAATAAATAGAAAAAAGTAAGGAATAGTAAGGAAAAAGTAAGGTCGTAAATATGTGCTATTATTATTGTTACAACAAAATCTTACTTTTTTGACCCTTTTGAGATATACATACCCCTATATTCAATTTTCAATTATTCTCCCCTTTCGTCCCCTCATCCCCTCATCCCCTCCTCCCCTCATCCCCTCCTCCC
>JAVCCT010000224.1 GCA_030765325.1 Candidatus Stygibacter frigidus
GGCTTGGCAGGGATTTTGAAGCGGCTGTAAATGAGGAATACAATCGGAATGAATTAATGGCAGAGTATATTAGTGAGATAGATCAGAAAGTTTTGAATGAATTCAGTTGTTTAGCCTGTTTTTCGATATCTACAGAATTAGATATTTCCCATATTAAATATATCCATTCATTTGGTGCCGGAGTAAATCCTTTTATAAATCATCCTAAATTAAATCCTGCTGTCATGATATCCCGAACAGTCGGTCTTCTGGGTAAAAAGATTGCAAAATATTGCTTAGCTTATATGCTGGAAGACCATCAAGAGATCACGGCGAACTTCATAAGGCAGCAGCAGAAAGAATGGAAGCAGGGGCATATCAGAGATATGTTCAATTCTTCTGTAGCAGTTCTGGGAACCGGAGAAATGGGTCGGGAGATTGCAGAACTTTTATCTAAGATAGGATGCAGGGTTTTTGGGATCAATTCAAATGGTCAGCAGCATAATCCATTTAGTAAATGTTTCAGTTTAGAGGAATTTTGCACAGCACCACCAGAAATTGACACTTTGATCTCGGTGCTGCCATCAACAGAAGAGACTCAAGGGCTATTAAATGAGGATTTTTTTAGAAATTTATCTGAAATTCATTTGATCAATGTGGGTAGGGGAGATGTGATCAGGGAAATAGATGTAAGAATACTTCTGAGTTCAGGAAAATGCCGTAAGATAACTCTGGATGTTTTTGAGCAGGAACCCTTGTCCCCTGAATCTGATCTATGGCTGAATAGAGATGTTATAATTTCTCCTCATCAGGCAGCAATAACAGATATTAATGATGTGATGATGAGTTTCCGTAAAGTTAATTTGACCTGGGAAAGTCAAACAGATAGTCATCTTTTTGTTGATTTGAAAAAAGGATATTGATGATACAATTCAAAGTAAAAAATGAGTATAAATTTCAGATATAAATAAGAATTTTCCAAAAAAATAAATAGAAAAGAGGTTAAGAATGGGGAAAAGCATTGTTGAAAAGATCCTTGCACAGCACATCGTTATCGGTGAAGCAGTAAAAGGAACCGAAGTAGGTATCAAGATCGATCAGACACTTACTCAAGATGCAACTGGAACTATGGCTTACCTGCAGTTTGAAGCCATGGGTGTACCTAAAGTAAAAACCGAATTGTCAGTAAGTTATGTGGATCATAACACAGTTCAGATCGGATTTGAAAATGCAGATGACCATAAGTATCTGCAATCTGTCGCAGAAAAATACGGGATCGTTTATTCCCGAGCCGGTAACGGTATCTGCCATCAGGTGCAGTTGGAAAGATTTGGTAAACCAGGCAAAACATTACTTGGCTCAGACTCACATACACCAACCGGAGGCGGAGTGGGAATGCTGGCAATTGGTGCTGGCGGACTTGATGTTGCCGTTGCTATGGCCGGTGGACCATTCTATTTGACTTATCCAAAAATTATAAAGATCAACCTTACGGGGAAACTGCGACCCTGGGTTGCGGCTAAAGACATAATCCTAAAAGTATTGGAGATATTCACAACTAAGGGTAATGTCGGCTGCGTATTTGAATATGGCGGATCAGGTGTAAAAACACTTTCTGTACCGGAAAGAGCTACTATTACAAATATGGGTGCAGAATGCGGAGTGACAACATCCGTTTTCCCCAGTGATGAAATAACCAGAGAATTCCTGATTGCTCAGGACAGGGAATCTGACTGGACAGAACTTCTGGCAGACGACGATGCTGAATATGATAAAGTTATCGATATCAACCTTTCGGAACTTGTTCCATTGGCAGCTACGCCCCACAGTCCGGGCAACATCAGCACAGTGAGAGAACTGGGTGAGATAGATGTAGATCAGGTTTGTCTGGGAAGTTGTACTAATTCTTCTTATAAAGACATGATGACCGTAGCACGAATCCTGGCTGATAAGAAATTGCATCCAAATGTAAGTTTCGTAGTAGCGCCGGGATCTAAACAGGTTATTGAGAATATAATTCAAGACGGCGGTTTTGCCAGCATAGTATCAGCAGGAGCCAGAATAGCGGAATCTGCCTGCGGGTTCTGCATTGGTAACAGCCAGTCACCTAAAACCGAAGCTGTTTCATTAAGAACAAGTAACAGGAATTTCTTTGGTAGATCAGGAACTAAATCTGCCAATGCTTATCTGGTAAGTCCTGAAACAGCAGCGGCAGCAGTGATAACCGGGAAATTCACTGATCCACGTGATCTGGAAAAGCTGGGTATCAAATATCCTGAAGTTAAAATGCCAGCTAAGTTCCACATTGATGATTCCATGTTCGTTTTCCCAGGGGAAGATAAAAAAGATGTAGAAATATATCGTGGTCCCAATATCGGCGATCCACCAGCCGCTGAACCATTGAAAGATAAGATCGCAGGAGTTGTTACGCTTAAGGTTGAAGATAAGATAACTACAGATCATATAATCCCAGCCGGTTCAAAAATGAAATACAGATCTAATGTTCCCAAATATTCGGAATTCCTGTTTGAAGTAATTGATGCCACTTTCCATGATAGAGCCAAAGAGCTCAGAGATAGTGGAAAAGATAACATCATAGTAGCCGGGCTCTCTTACGGACAGGGCAGCAGTCGTGAACATGCAGCTTTGTGTCCGATGTATATGGGCGTGAAAGCAGTACTTGCAAAATCAATGGAAAGGATCCATAATGCCAATTTGATCAATTTTGGAATCCTGCCTCTTAATTTCAAGGATCAAGCTGATTATGATAAGCTGGAACAGAGTGATGCGCTGGAGATTTCCAATATCAAAGAAGCGCTGGTAAATAATCAGAACCTGAAAGTGAAGAACCTAACGAAAGGAACTGAATTTGAAGCGACTTATATTCTATCTGACCGACAGAAAGAGATCCTGATTGCTGGCGGCACACTGGCTTTTATGAGAAAGCAACAAAAATAATAAATATTAATAAATAGGAGAAGATAATGGCACAAAAAGGAATTAGAGAATATGACGCCAAACGAATGATGGCGAAAGCTCTACCTAAATTTTCAAACGGCAAGATCAAATTCGAAGCCAGCCAGGTTCTTATCAGCGCAGATACTGATCTGGTAGAACTTGCTGCTAAAAATCCCTGGCTAAAAACTGAAAAACTGGTCGCCAAACCTGATCAGCTTTTTGGTAAAAGAGGATTAAACAATCTTTTATATGTCAATAAAGGCTGGTCTGAAGTACAGGACTGGATCAAAGAAAGGATGAATAAGACAGTAACCATCAAGCAAACCACTGGAGAGACAAAAGGTGAACTTAATCAGTTTCTGGTGGAAAAATTTGTTCCTCATGAAGAGGAATATTACATTGCTATAACTACTTCCCGAGATTATGATACGATCCACTTTTCAACTAAAGGCGGAGTAAATATAGAAGACGTTTGGGATACCGTTGTGACACTTGATATCCCGATCATGAAAGATATCAAAGATCTTGATGTAATGGGCTTTTTGCCGGAAGAACTGAAGGGCAGAAAAGAGATCGTGGCTGACTTTATCAAGGCGTTATATAAAATGGTAGTAGAATATCATTTCGTATATCTGGAATTGAATCCATTCACATTTGTAAATGGCACTCCGGTTGCTCTGGATGCTGTTGCAAAGATAGATGACTATGCTTCTTTCCAGTGTGCTGAATATTGGGGAGAACTGAAATTCCCCAATCCTTTCGGACTGGAAAAAACACCTGAAGAAGAAAAAGTTGATGAACTTGATGAAAGAACCGGAGCTTCACTTAAACTCACCATTCTTAATCCAGCAGGCAGGATCTGGAATCTTGTTGCGGGTGGGGGTGCTTCTGTGATCTATGCAGACACAGTAGTAGATCTTGGTTACCATGAAGAACTTGCCAACTATGGTGAATATAGCGGAAATCCCTCCAGAGATCTTACCTATGCCTATACAAAAACAGTATTGGATTTGATGACACGCAAAAAAGATCCTCAGGGCAGACCTAAATTCCTGCTCATCGGGGGTGGAATAGCTAATTTTACAGATGTTGCCAAAACATTCACCGGTATTGTACAGGCGATTACTGAGTATAAAGATAAACTTATCGATACAGACGTGAGGATTTTCGTACGTCGTGGTGGACCTAATTATGTCGAGGGATTGAACATTATGAAGAGTCTGGGTGAAAAGATCGGAGTACCAATCGAAGTTTACGGACCTGAAACACATATGACAAAAATCGTGTCACTGGCACTTGCTAAGAAGGTAGGTTAATCATGCAAAGTTATGAACTATTCGATAGAAATTCACGGTCATTCATTTATGGACAGCAGCAGAAAGCAGCTCAGAGGATGCTTGATTTTGATTATCTCTGTAAACGAGAAACCCCTTCTGTAGCTGGTTTCATTACTCCAACCGGTAGTGGTTATATCAAATTGTTCTTTGGTACCAAAGAAATTAGTATTCCGCGCTATATAAGTCTGGAAGAAGCAATTTTAGCGAATCCTGATGTTGATGTTATGGTTAATTTCTCTTCGGAGCGGTCTTGTGCAAAAACCACTATGGAAGCTCTGGATACAGAAAATATCAGAACCATCATTATGATCGCTGAAGGTGTACCGCAGAGAGATGTAAGAAAAATAGCCAAGATCGCTAAGGAGAGAGGTAAATGGATCATTGGGCCGGCAACTGTTGGTGGTCTGAAGCCTGGCTGCTTTAAGATTGGAGATGCTGCTGGAACCATCCAGAATATAAAAGATACCAAATTATACCGTCCCGGTTCAGTAGGATTTGTTTCAGTATCCGGAGGTCTTTCCAATGAAGGGTACAATATTGTCTCCAGAAATACTGACGGTATTTATGAAGGATATGCTGTGGGTGGAGATGTATATCCTGCTACAACATTAATAGATCACCTGCTACGCTACGAACAGAATCCAAATATAAAAATGATGGTAGCGCTGGGCGAAGTTGGTGGAAAAGATGAATATCAGATCATTGAAGCCATCAAAGAGAAAAAACTTACAAAACCTCTGGTAATGTGGGTAACAGGAACATGTGCCGAAGTACTTCCCAGTGGAGTCCAGTTTGGTCATGCCGGAGCAAAAGCAGATAGCAAAGCAGATACAGCCAAAGCTAAAAATGCTGCTCTGAGAGAAGCCGGTGTTATTGTTCCAGATTCATTTGAAGATTATGATCAGAAGATCAAAAGTACTTTTGATAAATTGAAAGCTGAAGGCAAGATCAAAGACTTAATAGAACCTACTACACCTAATGTACCAATGGATTATTCCCAGGCAGTGGCAGAAGGACTGGTAAGGAAACCGACAAACTTTATATCCACTATCTGCGATGAAACAGGTGAGATTCACGATTACTGCGGGGTTCCTATCGATCAGGTAATCAAAGAGAAATATGGTATTGGTGGTGTTATCGGGCTGCTCTGGTTCAAGAAAAAACTTCCCCAATATGCTCGTGATTTCATCGAACTGGTTATTCAGATAGTTGCTGATCATGGTCCTGCGGTTTCTGGTGCTCATAACACCATTGTTACCGCAAGAGCAGGTAAGGGGCTCATTGAATCTATCATCAGCGGTATGGTAACCATAGGTCCTCGCTTTGGTGGAGCAGTTAATGGCGCTGCTAATCATTTCAGCTGGGGTTTGCAGAATAATCTGGAACCACGTGAATTCGTTAACGAAATGAAGAAAAAGAATGTCATGATCCAGGGAATCGGTCACCGGATACACAGTATCGATAATCCAGATGAGCGCTGTGAGATCATGATGAATTTTGCTAAAAAACATTTCCCCAAACATCCTCTGCTAGATTATGCTCTTGCAGTTCAGGACGTGACGACAATGAAAAAAGGGACTTTGATCCTTAACGTTGATGGAACGATAGGAGTTCTCTTCGTTGACCTGCTCAAGAGTCTGGGTTACGAGGAAAGTGAAATCAAAGAAATGATCGATATGGGCTTCTTTAACGCCTTCTTTATAATAGGAAGAACCATGGGATTCATGGGTCACTATTTCGATCAGAAACGACTTAAAACCCCACTTTACAGACATCCATGGGATGATATTCTTTATGCTGTTCCGGATTACCCGGAAGAAGTTAAATAGGAGATATGATGAGTGATCACATAGTAGAAGAAAAAATAATTTATACTAAGGTTGATGAAGCTCCGGCATTGGCGACATATTCTTTATTGCCGACTATCATGACCTTTGCTTATGAAGCAAATGTCCGGATTGAAACAAGGGATATTTCATTAGCCGGTAGGATAATTGCTAATTTCCCGGAAAGACTTGCAGAAGATCAGTGCGTTTCAAATGACCTTGATGAACTAAGCAGCCTGGTTAAACAACCGGAAGCTAATGTTATCAAACTTCCCTGTATCAGTGCTTCCATATCGCAGTTAAAAGGCGCAATAAAAGAATTGCAGGAGCAGGGATATGATATCCCTGATTACCCGGAAGAGCCTAAAACAGAAGAAGAAAAAAGGGTTAAGGAGATTTTTGACAAAATCAAAGGTAGTGCTGTTAATCCGGTGCTAAGAGAGGGGAATTCCGATCGCAGAGTACCACTTCCAGTAAAGAATTATGCAAAGAAAAATCCCCATTCCATGGGTAAGTGGTCTGCAGATTCAAAATCACATGTATCCTATATGAAAGGTGGAGATCTGCTTTCCAATGAAAAATCACTTACCATCACACCAGCAACTGCAGGGGTTTGTAAAATAGAATTTATTGCCCAAAATGGAGAAGTTAAAGTTCTTAAGGATAACCTTAAACTTATCGACGGTGAGATCATCGACGGTACTTATTTGAGCCGCAAAGCACTCAGGAGCTTCATCGATGAAAATATCGAAGATGCAAGAGAAAAAGATCTTCTTTTTTCAGTGCATTTAAAAGCGACCATGATGAAGGTTTCCGATCCAATAATCTTCGGTCATGTTGTATCAGTATTTTTTAAAGAAGTATTTGAGAAGCATGCTGCTACATTTGCTAAGATAGGAGTAGATCCCAGTAATGGTCTGGGAGATCTATATATAAAAATCAAATCTCTTCCTGAAGCGAAGCGGAAAGAGATTGAGGCTGATATCCAAGCAACTTATTCCAATAGACCTAAACTTGCCATGGTTAATTCCGAAAAAGGCATCACCAATCTACATGTACCAAGCGATGTTATAATAGACGCTTCCATGCCAGCTGCTTTCAGGAATTCAGGCAAAATGTGGGGACGTGATGGCAAGCTGCATGACACAAAATTCACTATTCCAGACGGCAGCTATGCAGGTGTTTATCAGGAAGTGGTCGAATTTTGTAAAACACATGGTGCTTTTGATCCGACAACTATGGGTAATGTACCTAACGTGGGCCTTATGGCGCAGCAAGCAGAAGAATACGGTTCACATGACAAAACATTCCTCAGTCCAGGTGACGGCAGGATAGTAATTAAAGCTGAATCAGGTGAAGAACTGATCTCACTCAATGTGGAAAAAGGGGATATCTGGCGCATGTGCCAGGTGAAAGATCTTCCTATCCAGGACTGGGTCAAACTGGCTGTAGATAGAGCTTCTAAAACAAATACTCCTGCAGTATTCTGGCTTTGTAATAGAAGAGCGCATGATATAGAATTGATCAAGAAAGTTGAATTATATTTGAAAGATCATAATACAGATGGACTTCAAATTCATATCATGAATCCTGTTGAAGCAACCAGATTTTCACTGGAAAGAATGAAGGTTGGAAAAGATACTATCTCGGTTACTGGAAATGTGTTGAGAGACTATCTAACTGACCTGTTCCCGATCCTGGAAGTTGGTACTAGTGCCAAGATGCTCTCCATTGTTCCACTAATGAATGGGGGTGGATTATTCGAAACAGGTGCAGGAGGATCAGCTCCCAAACATGTTCAGCAGTTTGTCAGTGAAGGCCATCACAGATGGGATTCACTTGGAGAATTTTTGGCTCTGGCTGCTTCCTTCGAACACTTGAGCTTAAGAACTGATAACAAAAAAGCTCACATACTTTCAGTAACATTGGATCAGGCTACAGAGAAATTCCTGAATGAAAGAAGATCTCCTTCCAGAAAAGTGAGAGAACTGGATAACCGAGGCAGTCATTTCTTTCTTACCATGTATTGGGCCCAGGCTTTGGCAGCTCAAAACGAAGATATTTACCTCAAAAAGAGATTCTACCCTCTGGCTAAAAAATTGGTTAAACATGAAACTAAGATCGTTCAGGAACTTATAGATGTCCAGGGCAAACCTGTTGAACTGGGAGGATATTATAAACCTGATGATGTGAAAGTAGCTATCGCAATGAGACCGAGTATAACTTATAATACAATACTTGATCTCTTCAAAATGAGAATGATCTAATCATTAAACGATAATAACCGGAAGGGGATATCCCTTTCCGGTTATTTTTTTATCTAAATTATGAAGATGGTGATGGGTGAGAATCGTTAGTCTCATGCCTCACTTCTCCCTCTGAACGCAGTGAAGTCCCCATCAATCACATTTTAGGGACTGGATGGGATTTCTTCTGGTAGCATTATAGGTTAGCCAACTCACAGTTGCTAAGGAGATAAACAGGGCAATTAGTCCCGCCACTGCAAAAATCCACCAGCTTAACTCTACTTTAAAGGCAAAATTTCCCAGCCATTTAATCATTGCATACCTGGCTATTGGTACTGCGATCACAAAGGCTATTAATATCAATTTAATAATATCAAAGTTAAGCATTCGCATCAGCTCGCTAACCGAAGCACCATTCACTTTTCTGATGCCAATTTCTCTGGTTCTTTTCACCAGCATATAGGAGGTCATGCCAAACATGCCAATACATGCTAAAAAGATAGCCATTCCGGCAAAGAAACCCATTAACTGAAAAGTTCTATTGTCCTTTTGATAGCGTGATTCTAAGATCTGGTCAAGGAATTCATAGCTGATCACCTGTTCAGGATAAATGCTTTGAGTGATATGGGTAACAGCCTCTTTAGAAGCATATATATCAGATGACTTGAGTTTAACAATAAGATGATAAGCTACCGAATACTCTATTAGATAAACAACCGGTTTGATTTCGTTTTGTAGCGGCTCAAAGTTAATATCATCGATAATACCTACTACTTTTCGGGTTGATCTGGGCCATCCGCATTTTATTGTTTGTCCCAGCGGATCACCCTCCAGTCCGAGAAAAGTAACAGCAGCCTTATTTAGCCTGACTTTCGCACTTTGCCCTAAAAAATAAAATATCATATAATCGCATATGTCACTATACTGTAGCAAGTTAGGTATATTCTTTGTCGGTTTTAGTGAAACTGTAAGTCCCTGCAAACAAATAACTTAATATTTCAAATCCCGAATGTAGTGCCTGAGTTATTGACTTTGTAGAATATATAATTTGACA
>JAVCCT010000185.1 GCA_030765325.1 Candidatus Stygibacter frigidus
CACGGTTGGAGAAAACAGCACAATTGAATATCCCTATAACTACACGATCACAGAACCCCATAAACTCATGATCGGATATGATGTGTTAAATGATAGTGAAGTAGATGTGGAAGACAGTTTCAACGTGGATCTGCTGCTATCCACTGATAATGATTATACTACTATAGCTGATAATTTCCAGCTCGATGAAGTCACAATTAATGAAGTATTATCTGGTGAGAGTTTTTATGATGAACTCGTAGTTAACCTTGATACGGTGATTATTCCCGGAATTGGCAGTTTGCCAGAAGGTGATTACTATGTGATGTTCTATATTGATAATAATGATGATATAGATGAAGATAATGAAGAAGATAATATGGCTGTAACTAATGGTCCCATTTCTTATGGAACCACAAATCTTATTCCTGGGGCAGCTTCTTCCTTCACTTTCCCATCAGTGGCAAACACAAATCAATTGCAGATAGCTACTCAAATAGTGAATGATGGAAATGAAGCTACCGGAAGTGCTTTCAATGTTGATTTCGTGATTTCAGCAGATAATGATTGCTCTACAATGGATGATAACTACAATCTGGGATCAAACACAGTTACAGATATTCTTGCCCCTGGTGCTTCCACTAATTCCACCTTGAATATTGACCTTGATGGAGAGGGTATTCCCTTTGATGATTACTGGATTTTTGTCTTTATAGATTCCGGTAATGCAATTGGTGAAAGTAATGAATCTGATAATATCTGGGTATCTGATGCCGAATTTGATTATTTTGGTGGTCCCTATCTGATCGTTGATCCTCAAGCTTTCCAGTTTACTGCCCTCGGAGGTACTCAAACAATCAATATCTCTTCAAATGTGGATTGGACTATTACGAATAATAATAACTGGTTCGGTATTAATTCTCTTTCTGGAAATGGAGATGCCATACTCACCCTCACCTGCCAGGTAAACACGGTGCCTGCCCCTCGGGTTGGCGATTTCACTACCGAAGGTGCTGAAGAAACCATCATTGCCACTGTTTCTCAGGAAGCTGGTTCAAATATCACCTATGGTGATGTAGATGGTACTGGAATGGTGGATGCCTATGATGCTTCCCTTGTCTTGCAGTATGTGGTAGGCATTCCCACCGGGATAGATCCTTTCCCGATAATTGTTGCTAATGTTGATGGAGATACTGATATCACTTCTTATGATGCTGCTCTCATTTTGCAATATGTAGTTGGCATCATAGATATCTTCCCCGTGGAAGAACCAGCCCGTTCAAACGCCAGAGATTAATATAGATTTAACGATAAAAAAAATAACAGGGAGTATTAATTTACTCCCTTTTTTTTATTGTAACCCCAGCATCCCTGCTCTGGTTTATATTTTATTTTTGTTTTTTTGTTTTTTATTATTCCATTCACTCTTCACCCATCACCCATCACCCATCACCCATCACCCATCACTCTTCACGACTCACGACTCCCCCCCCCCTCTTCAAAAGCGGTACTATCCTCTTCATGACAGCCACCTTCCCGCTGCTGCGCATCTTCTTTCGAAAAAAGTAAGTATAGCTCTTCCGGCAGCGCTTTGTCAGCAGAAAACAGCAATTTCTATTCTCAGCATACCTGCCCAGCCAGTTGATCACCCAGATGTCAATCTGCGGATACTGCATAATAAACGCCTGGCTTTTCGCTTGCTGGATAGTAATTTTCAGCAGATCCTGCAAATGCATTCCGGTTTCTATCAGCAGCAGACTCACATAATAGTAATACCGGTCCCTTTCAGACCTTTCAAAGCCCCAGCAAAATTGCATTAACAGTTTTTTATCAATGATCCTTGCCTGGCGTGCTTTAGCTTTTAGTTTTCCCTTCTTCCCCCCTGAACCAGATCTTTTCTTTTTCATTTTTTCTCCAACTTTTTGGGGGAGTTCAGATTTTCATTTGACAAATTTGGCGAAGATATAATAAATAAACTTCCACTTTATTTAAAAAGTCATCGGACACTCCCCCGTGTCCGGTGACCCTTTTATTATCTGCCCGTTAGCTATCGATATGATCAACAATAATCACTCCTTCTGCTTTGCACACTTGATGCAAAACTGCATCATGCATCAGATAACTGATTTTGTGCTTCTTTGCCAAAACAACCATTCTGGCTTCGCAAATGCTAATTTTCCTGCAATTATAATGAAGCAGTTCTGCAGCAACATGATCTGCTTCATCCATCGCGGGTAAAATTGTTACTCGGTAACGTCGTCTTAAAGCAATCAATGCAGATTTGCTTATCATGCCCTCTTTGAGATAGAAATAGGGCAGATGCAGACCGTAGGATGAGGCTAATTGCCTGAACTGATCACTCTGTTCATAGAGAAAATCACTGATTACAATCAAAATAATTTCTCCTTAATATTTAAATAGAGAATAAATCTCTCCCGTGCGTGAATAAGATATCTTGTGATTTAAGGCTGCAGCATTCAGCAGCTTACGATGATAACTGCTCCGCTCTGAACACTCAAAGGAAATATACACATTGCCGGATCGCTTTAGCTTATTGCGCCAGTATCTGGCTCCAGTATAATGAAGCCGCTCCACTTCTACCAGATGCTCCAGAATGCTCCCCCGCTCCATGCCGAAAAATAAACATAGCAGATCTATGATGCTCATCGAGGTTACATTGCCTGGCTGATAATAATCTTTCAGCAACCGGCGTGGTAATAGCAGATACCGGGCAAATGACTGCACCTGAGATGTATCCAGCTCCACTCCGCTGGCATGCGCAAGTATCAAACCCAGCTCTTCACACAATATGCGTCGCCTGCGCACTCCATCTATCTGCTTATCTATGCCGATCACATAACGCCCATTTGAGCAAATGCTCATACTTTCCAGGGAAGCATCTTTTTCTCCCTTTGATTCGATATTTGATTCCAATTCCACCACCAGCACCTTTAGTGCTTCTAAAAATTCCACCACACTATCCAGATTGATCTCCTCTGGACAAATCTGCCTGCGAATCGCTTCCGCCGTCTCTTCACTGCCTTGCCAAAGTGGAAAGTCCTCAATTTCCCACTTATTTCCAGTGAGTTCCTCTAATTCCTCTGTTAATTCAAGATTATCGCGTAACCGTATTAAAACTTTCTTCTGAGCTGCTTCGCTTAACCGCATATTGCTCCGCTGAGGCAGGATCTCTGGAAGCGCTTTTTTACACCTGGATGACTCCTCGCATAAAAAATAGCTCATGGGTAATTTATAAACTGTTGCCAGCTTTCTTACATCTCGCCAAGCTGGCTCTTCGCTCCGCTCTAATTCGGATATCCAGCTCGCTGAACGATCAGCATTTTTACCCGCTTCCCGTAGCGTGAATCCCTTTCGGAATCGCGCTTCTTTGATCCTTGTTTTATCAATTTGTGTCACATTGTCCTCCCGGTTTTTCAATTCCCGGTTCTGTTTTTGTGTTAAATACCATTCCTACCATTTCTTTCATCTCCTTAATTATCAAAGAGCCATTCCTATTAACCTCCTAAGGTTATTCTCTACTCACCGGTACTTTCAATCTTTTCAAAAAAAGCTCGAGTTTGATTCTCATCGGTAACCTCCTATTTTTATGACCATTTATTCAGGTCTGATAATAATATAATTAATCACCATCAAAAAACAACAAAAATTAACATAATTTAATAACTTTTTTTTCAGGAACAGCTAATTTGTTTATTATAAAATACTTATCTGCCATTATCTATAAATAGCTTTAACTAATAAGCCATAAACCCACATATAAATGGAGATACATGCTATTTGTATGAATATTATATCAATATTATTTGACTCAATATGTGCTTATTTAATAAATATTACACTCCAGGCAAAGATTCTTTAATGCCAAATATAGTCACTGTCACTAATACGCAATATCAACAATATTACCGCATCCAATCACTTTTGCGGATAATTCCCCAAATATCCAATCGCCAGCCATCAAGGTGGAACAACAAAGCACATACCTGAAATTGAGCAATAAAAACCTGAAAATGCTCTGATTACATTTCGTCTCAATAATTAATGTAAGAATTTCTGCCGCGAACAAACCGAACAAGCGCGAACAATTCAATATAAGATTATTTAGCAACGAACAAAACTAACAAAACGAACTGTTTTTAATTATCATCCTATCAAACCCTCTAACCTTCAAACTATCTCTAA
>JAVCCT010000139.1 GCA_030765325.1 Candidatus Stygibacter frigidus
CACCTTATGAAGAAAAGAAATATGTGCTGCAGCTTAATGATGATACTGATGCACTTTATCTTCAATCAGAAAGCATTATCAAGAAATTCCAGAAAACAGCAGCGGATTTTAAGTTGTAAAGAGGATTTTTTCAAAAAAGGGGATGCTTAAGCGTCCCCTTTTTTTAGTTCATTGAATATTTTTTCTGCCAGATGATGCCCTATACCTTTGATTTCCATAAGCTCTTCCAGGCTGGCTTTTCGGATATTTTCTACTGAGCCGAAATGCTTTAAAAGCAAAAACCGCGTTTTATTTCCAATCCCGTTAATTTCATCGATTTCACTCTTTAAAGTACGTTTTTGTCTGCGTTTACGGTGGAAATTCACAGCCTGATTATGACTTGCATCGCGGATTTGCACCAGCAGTCTAAGAGCTGAGGAGGAGCGAGGCAGAAAAACAGAATCTGATTGGTCAGGTAAAAACACTTCCTCAACTCTTTTTGCTAAAGAGATAATTTCGATATCAGTGATACCGATATCTGAAAGTATCTTTTCGGCAGAATGCAATTGTCCTTTACCTCCATCAATAACGATCAGATCTGGTTTTGTGTCAGGCTCTACTTTATCGAAATATCTGCTCATGGTTTCCTGCATGGCGGCAAAATCATTTTGGCCAGTAAAACTTCGCATAATGAAGTTACGATAATTCTTTTTCTTTGGTTTACCATTTTCAAAATATACCAGTGAGGATACCACATCAGTTCCCTGGATGTTTGAGATGTCAATACAGATCATCTTTCGGGGGAGTTTATTGAGTTTTAATTTATCCTTAAGGTCTTTCACCGGGAAAATAGTTCTATTTTTGGAGCGCAAGTGCATCAATTTTTCTTCTTCCACGCGATTAAAGGCATTTTCAGCTGCGATTTTTATCAGTTTCATGGTATCTCCCCGTTGAGGGATGGTAAGTTTATTTTGCAAAATGCTGTTAAGGTAATCAAATTCATCAGGTTTGATCTGCAAAAGAATGCGCCAGGGTAATTTATCCAGACGGCTTTCATAATATTGCGAAAGAAAGGCAGACATTATTTCCGCTTCGGAACTATTTTCAACATTCTTCATCTTATAGGTTTCTTTTGCCAGCAGCTTGCCTTCCACAATCTTAAGTAATGCCACTGCAGCGCGATTATCTTCCTTATAAAGTCCAATTACCACTCTATCCTTCATGTCATCAAAGAATAATGTTCTGCGGCGGTTAACTCTGCGTATACCTTCTATTTTATCTCTAAGTCTGCCGGCATCTTCATATCTGAGTTCATCAGATGCTGTCTGCATTCCTGATGTCAGTGAATAGATAACTTCTTCATTTTTGCCGTCCAGAAACTTAAGGATATTACTGATAACCATTTTATATTCATTTTCAGATATTTTGCCAATGCAAGGAGCAGGACATTTGCCCATTTGATAATTAAGACAGGCTTTTTTATATTTCACTTCATCAGCCGGAATGATACGTTTGCAGGTTCGATGTGGAAACACCCATTCCAGGAGCCGCATAGTTCTTCGCAGTGCTTTCACATCAGTGAATGGACCAAAATAATGAGAGCCATCTTTAGGAGTTTGCCTGGTGACAAATATGCGGGGAAAGGGATCATTGGTAACAGCAATGAAGGGATATTGTTTATCATCTTTTAGCGAGACATTATAGCGGGGGAGATGTTCTTTTATGAGATTATTTTCCAGGACTAATGCTTCTTTTTCAGAATTTACTATTATATAATCAAAATCTGTGATCCGCTCTACCAGCTCAGCGGTTTTGATATCTTTAGCTGAGTTGTTGAAATAGCTGCGAACTCTGTTTTTAAGCAGCTTTGCTTTACCTACATAGATGATCTTATCATCTTTGTTTTTCATCAGGTAGCAGCCTGGTTTTGCTGGTAATAGTTCCAGTTTCTTTTTTAATGCATCCTGATAATCCGCCATTATTTGATCCGCAATATTTTCCTTCCGTAAAAAATCATCCCTAAAGATAATATCAGCATAATTATTAATCTGGAAGCAGTCATCCAGAAGTTAACAGGCAGATCGATACTCTTTAATTGGATCAGAACAATATAGATCACACTGCTTAGGATGACTATTTTGCATATTTCACTGTTGATAACAGGGAACTTAATTTGAGGATAATGCTTATTGAGATAGTGCTTGAGTATTCTGTATTGCACGTAAGCAGAAATCGAGGTAGCTAAGGCAAGACCGCCATGCTGGAGCCATTGCATCAATATAATATTAAGAACAATATTTAAAGCGACAATAACAGCCGAGATTTTCACTGGTGTTTTAGTGTTTTTCTGAGCATAAAACAGGGGAATAATCTGACGATTAAGAGAATAAAATACCAGACCCAGAGAATAAAATATCAATGCTGACCAGGTAAGCTGAAGAGAATGCTGATCAAATGCACCCCGCATAAATATTACCCGGATAATATCATCTCCCAGGGCAATTATCACGGCAGTAATAGGCAGCATCAGGGAATATATGGTAACGATACTAAACCGAAAGCTTTTTTCAAGCTTCAGCCAGTTTTTTTCTGCACTATATCTGCTAAACATAGGCAGCACTGCCACTCCTGCTGATACGCCAATAATTCCTAAGGGCAATTGCATCAATCTATTACCATAATTTAAGGCAGCTATACTGCCAGCAGGTAAAAATGAGGCAATGATCAGATCAGCAGCCAGATTTATCTGCCGAATTGCCATCCCAATTACACCTGGTAAAAACAATTTTCCAGTGATTGCAATACTCTTTTCTTTAAGATTAAGCCGTGGTTTGAATTTGTAACCCAGCTTCAGCATAAGAGGAACATTGATCACTGTTTGTAATATTCCTCCCGCGATAACACCAATAGCCGCTGATATTATTTTTTCTTCCAGACTCGATTGGGGATTTAGTAAAAGATATAAACCTATTGATCCTACCATCCCAATATTCAGAAATGCGGAAGATAATCCGGGGATGAAAAATTTATCATGTGAATTTAAAATTGCTATCAAAGTAGAAGAAAAGCCGATCAGATATAGATAAGGAAACATCAATCTGGTCAGTTTAACAGTCAGCTCATATCTTTCGGGACCAAATCCTGGTGCAAGGATTCGTACAATAATAGGAGCCAGAAGAATCCCTAACAGGCATAAAAATAGCAGGAGAAGACTAAGCAGGGAAATCACATTCATGGCAAATTTGATCTGCTGACTGCGACCTTCCTTGATCCCGATTTCATTATATACTGGCACAAAAGCCGATGATAAAGCACCTTCACCAAATAATTTGCGCAGCAGATTAGGGATTTGAAAACCAACCTGAAATGCATCAGCTACCCAGCTTGTGCCAAATACTGCCGTCATTATAATATCCCGCAGTAATCCGAATATTCTGCTGATAAATACGGCTATTCCCATTGAGCCGATATTTCTTGCCAGTATTTTATTACTCATTTCACTCCACTTTGCCTTAATATCTTTGATTACTTTTTTGCAGTAATATTTGTCAATAAAATTACCCTGGAAATCTAATTATGGGCTTAGATAAAATATCAATCAAGTATTTGCGAGACTTAAAAAATGTGGTAAGGAAGGGAAATATAATCCTAAAACATTATAAATAATAGAGATATTAGAGTTTAAATAAATCGGCGCCGATCACATGATAATGGGTTTTAAGAGCACAAAAATAAATAAAATAAATTTTTTAAATAGCACTTGACAATTATTTTGATAAAATCGTTTAAGGACGTGTCTGAATTCTTAGAAAAGGATTCAGAGTATTAAGGAGGATAAAATGCCGTTTTGCAAAAGATGTGGAAAAGAGATTGCTGCCAATCTCAAGGTTTGCCCTCAATGTGGAGCCAAGATCAATTACAAAAGTAATGAAGAGGATGATGTATATGGAGAAGATTTTGATCTTGATGCTGATCTGGAATTAGAAGATCTGGACGATGAAGATGATGAATACGATGATGAAGAAGACGATGAAGATGAAAATGACTATTATGATGATTTTATCGATTTAGAAGACGAGGATGAAAATTAGTAATTAATATTCTCATCCTGGAAGAGATTTTTCTTTAGCTTATAAAAATAACGGTCAGATAGGCTTTATGCTTTATCTGACCTTTTAATTTTTAGACATGAGACTGTTCAACCTAACTAATTAATATCGTTGCAGGTTTTCAATTTTTGCAACACAAAAGTGCACAGATACATCATATTTGTCAATTTTAGTTAAATTGACAGATTCCCTGAAGGGGATTCACTATAATAGCCTCAGGTTGTTGTATTTCAACTACCTGGGGTAAAATATAACCACCACCACTTCCCCTCCCCCAAACACCGGCTACGCCGGTGTTTGGGGGAGGGATGTCTTATTATATCATAAACCATAGGTAGTCACTTCGTGCCGACCTATGGCTATTATTGTGAATCCCCTTCAGGGATAAATCAATCATAATAATTGAACAGTCTCTTGACATTCCGTATCTTCTATACAGATAATCATTGACAGACAGATGCTTTGCCGGATTTGTCTAATCAGTTCATTAGAAAATTGCTATAGGGGTACTGCCTGATGCGGTTGAGACATACCCTTTGAACCTGAACCGGTCAATACCGGCGTAGGAAGTTAGCGGGAATAAATTATAATTTATGCGCCTATGCGGGTATTAATAACCGGTAGGCTTTTTTTTATTATAAGGAGATAAAATGAGAAAGTTATTACTGGTTTTTATAATTTGTTTACTTTCGGCTGCAATATTGGCAGAAACTTTGTATGGAAGAGTATTGGATGGGACTACACTTAAGGGAATACCGGATGTTAAGATAAGTGTTAAGGAGGAGAATCAGCAATTAGTTTCTGATTGGGATGGGATGTTCAGTATGAAGGGATTATATCCTGGGACCTACACTCTTTATTTTCATCATATGGGTTTTGAGCAGATCAGCAAAAAGGTCACTATTCCCCAGCAAATGCTATTCACTGTTACTTTAACCAAAGGTGCTTATAATATAGATGGAATTTCAATCACAGAAACCAGGGCAGAATCCCGCAAAACACCTGTAGCTCAAAGCAGCATTTCTAATCAGCAGATCAGAGAAAATCTACAGGGACAGGACCTGCCCTTGATATTAGATGAAGTACCCGGCTTGTTTGCCTATTCAGAATCTGGATCTGGTTCAGGATATTCCTATATGAAGATACGGGGTTTTGACCAGAAAAGAATTGGCGTAATGATCAATGGTATTCCGCTTAATGACCCGGAAGATCATCGGGTTTACTGGGTAAATATGCCTGATTTTGCTGAAAGTGTGCAGGATATTCAATTCCAGCGCGGGGTGG
>JAVCCT010000274.1 GCA_030765325.1 Candidatus Stygibacter frigidus
AAGCCGGTAATGGCATGCACTTCCATATCCAACTACGCAAAGATGGCAGGAATATCTTCTATCAAGAGGGTAATTATGCTGATCTCTCTGATGATGCGCTTTGTTTTATTGGCGGGATACTCAAGCATGGCAGATCGCTTACCGCCTTCACAAATGCCAGCACTAATTCCTACAAAAGACTGCTTCCGGGTTTTGAAGCACCCACAAAATTATTCTTTGGTCTGGCAAATCGTTCCGCAGCAATCCGTATCCCCAAATATACCACAACAGAAGAAACCAAACGAATAGAATTCAGAACTGGAGACGCTTCCTGCAATCCTTATCTCGCTACCAGTGCCTTGATTATGGCTGGTCTGGATGGTATCATCAATAAGATCATGCCTACTATCGAAAATTGCTATGGTCCCTTTGATGATAACGTGTTCAACTGGAGCGAAGAAAAGCAAAGTAAATTACGCAATGTTCCTGCCAGCCTATCTGAAGCCTTGATGGCTCTGGAAGAAGATCATGAATATCTCCTGGCTGGCGATGTGTTTAATGAAGAACTTATTAATAGCTGGATTACAGAAAAAAAGAAAGAGATATATCAGGTGGACACAAGACCCAATCCCACTGAAATGGCCTTGTATTTTAATGTCTGATCATTAAATGATAAAAAAAATAAAGGGTGCTATTTCGCACCCTTATTTTTTTGCCTGTATTTAGAATATCTATTTCACAACCTTTGTGATAAAACCTGAATTCATTAATCTGGCTACTGCCATATAATCCGGGTTAAAGGCTACTTTCTTACCGTCTTTATAAGTATTCCGCATTGATTTCTCAGATTTATTAAAATTCAATACTGTCATATCGGAAGTTGTTCCTGAAAATGATAACTTTTTGTCCTTGATCGTAAGATGAGTATTATCCACATCCACTAAACCAAAGTCAAGGATCATCCGATATTGTTCCACTACCTTGTCTGTTTCTTCATAATCTTCCACATGCCCCACATTACCATCACCAATTATTCCATCTGGAACCCCTTCCTTCAGCGCCATTTCAATTATATTGGCTTTAAATTCAAAGGCATTCGTAGAAAGATTACGGAATTTCCGGTTATCTAAGGGAGATTTTCCCATGAAAGCGGCTTCTCCTATTCTGAAATGATTTACATTGGGCGGAATCCGCTTTTTACTGATCAAAGGTAAGGTAATCGAACTTCCACCCGAAATCAATTCCAGCTTCCGGTCAAATGTGATCTCCAGCAATTGCTTATAAAGCGAAAGCTGGATCAGCTTATCATAAGTGGGCTCTACACCATACATGCAGCCCAGATTTGTTCCTAATCCTATGATCTCAATATTGCAAAGATCAAACACACTCTCATAAAATTTCAAGAGTTTATCCCGGATCACTCCTTCCCGCAATTCTCCCATTTCCACCATTACTATCACCCGATGTATCTTATTCTGGGCTACTGCTTCCCGGTTCAATGCCTCTATTGTGTGATAAGATGAATTCAACGAAATATCGGCATATTTTACCACTGAATGTGCGCTGGGTATCGAGGGGAGCTTGATATACATAGTTACAATGTCAGGGCGTATAGACTTAATGGCTTTCAAACTGGAAAGCCGTGAATCACCTATGGAATGGCAGTTCTTGATCACATCGCTATTAAGGATCACATCCAGCACTTCCCTGTTACCACTTAGTATCTTGGAAACCAGGGACCATTTGATATCATTATCTTTTAAATATTTATCAAGTTTACTGATATTATCAAGGATTTTTTGGGTATTTATGTCTAACTCTGCCATCATTCTTCCTTACTATAACGCATCTCTGCATATTTTGATTTAAAACCTTTCCTCTCATATAACCGTTTGGCTGGATTGTCATATTCCACATGTAAGGCAATATCTCCCTCTGTCTTATCAAATATCTGTTTAAGAAGTTTTCCTCCCAGACCCTGATTACGCTTTTCTGCATGAACTGCAATATAGACCAGAAAATATTCCGGAATATATAACTTCATACCTGTTTTGATCATGATCACTGCTCCAAATATCCGATCATCTTCCACTGCCAGAAGCGCATATCCGCCTTTGCCTTCCTGATCACTCATCGCATATTCAAGACATTCTGAGATTGCTTCCCTGCTATCTCCAAATCTATCTAAATGTTCATAGAGAAATTCTATTAAACCTGTTGTGCTAATTTTACCTTTAAAATCTGAGTAAGAATTTATGGTGATAAATTCAATCATCTTCACTCCTTTGTTAATTGCTAATTCACTCTTAAATTTACTTATTAACATACTTAAGTCAATATTCGATTATTTATATAATAGTCAACCATTATTTTATATCTACGGATATTTATGCATTTTTATATTGATCTTTACACTTTTCTGTTTAGTATAACGTATCTTTTATTATCCTAATCTTTCGCTCTATCGTTGATGATTGATCGTCCCTAAAAATCAATTCCTATAAGCACATCTCTATCATTCCTATTTCAGGCAGATTTCAACTGTGAAAAATATTGTTGGTAGTTAATACTAATATTATTATTAAATTGTTATATTTAAATAAATAAGTCTGTAGCTTAGTTATTGAGCTCCGTTAATTTAGCCATCACTTCCTGGGGTATCTTGATCAATTCCTTGCGATCTTCTGGAAAACTTTTCATCAGTGATGATAATTCCTCAGCAGCCGCTGAGCTTTTAATCAATTTAGCTATTTTTCTCTGTTTTTTTGGCAACTCGGTTATTTTTAATTGATTTTTTTCATTCA
>JAVCCT010000098.1 GCA_030765325.1 Candidatus Stygibacter frigidus
TAAGCATGGGCAAGGGGTAAAAATGAAAGGATATGATCACCTCTATTAAGCGGCATATTAGCCCGAGCATAGAGGAGATTTGCCAGCATGCAATTATGAGAAAGCATCACGCCTTTTGATAAACCAGTAGTGCCCGAAGTATATACTATTGATGCCAGCTTTTTATTGGTGATTTTTTCAAAACAAAGTTCATCAGGAGTCGGATTATAATCAGGAGAATAAAGATATTTGGCAAAATTATGCGAGAAAGATGATTTTAAATTCCTTTTCCGCTCATGTAATACTGTGAAATCATCAAGCTGTATTATTCCACCTAGGTCTGGTATCAGCTCCTCATCAACTTGCTCATAATGATATTTACTGATAAAAAGCAGCACGGCATCTGAATGATTGACTATATGCTGAATATCCTCGGCATGAAAATCTGGCAGGATAGGGACTATTACTGCTCCATAGGTGATAGCTGTTAAATATACTATTGCCCAGTTAACTGTATTGCCACCTATTAAAGCTATCTTATCTCCCTGTTCAATACCCGTCGCTTTGAAAATCTTATGTAATGCAGCTATTTGTCTGCCTATTTGTCCGTAGGTAAGCGTTTTGCCATTATAATCGCTGAGCGCATTCAATTCCCAATTGCCTTTGATACTATCCGCAAAATATCGTACATAATTATCATTGATCACAATTTAACTCCCTTTTTCTTATTTTTCTCTTACGCAATAAAAAATATTAATTAAATTAAATGCAAGGAAAATAAGTGCTTCAATAATTTATGTTTGTTCTTATTTTATTTGAAATCGAAAATCACTGCATTGTCCTGCACCTGTTTTAGGCAAAATCTCTCCCAGAGCAGAAAAAAAAAGTAATCAAGGCTTAAAAACTCCTGAAAATAATCAATAAATATCTGATATAAAATCATATAGCTCATATATTTCGCATGGTTAAAATTGTTCTGGCACACGTAACCTGATCCTTTTCGTCAAAGCAATCTAACGCAAAGTGCCATTGCTGATCAAAAGCTAATTTATCTACAGTTTCATCATCTGACAAATCAAAAAATTGCTGCAAAATTATTGCACCCACCGCAGCATAGAGTTCTTTGGATTTTCTACCTTTTTTGTCAGAGCAAAATTTTCTTAAGGATTCTATGGGAAGGTAAGGTAGAATAAATTTGTGAAAGATGAAAGCCCATGATTTTTCTAAAAGTGCTATCTTTTTATTTATCATTATAATCATACCACCCTATATAATATATAATTAATATATCCAATTTTAGTGTCAAGAACAATTTTTATTATATACTAAATAATGCATTTTTGTGTCCGATATTTATTGCGATTTAATCATTTTTGCATTATCCAGAAAAATTATAACCATATCACAAAATTCAATTCATTATTTAATATATATCAATTAATTATATTCTTTGCTAAGCCTCTGGCAACTATTTACCAGAACAACATAGCACTATCTAACAAAAAAAATGTCAGTATGTGCTAAATTGTTCATTCTAAATCTCAGAATCGATTAACTATTGACATATAGTTAGACATATAAAACTTCGACCCAAAGAAAAATATTATGGAGGTTATTATGAGCAATGGACAGACTCAAGCAGATAAGCAATTATCTGAAGAGCACTTAAAAGACAATCTGGCTCGGATCAAACATAAAATTGTGGTTATCAGTGGCAAAGGTGGCGTGGGGAAGAGCACAGTTTCTGTAAATCTTGCCTATGGACTGGCATTACAAGGTAAGAAAGTTGGAATTTTGGATGTAGATATCCATGGTCCTTCAATTGCCAAAATGCTTGGTATCGAGAACAAAAAACTGGAAGTTAGTGAAGATGGTGTTAGAGCGAAACCAATCCGTGTCGTAAATAACTTATATGCCGTAACATTAGCCAGTATGTTACAGAATCCTGATGATCCAGTGATCTGGCGAGGACCACTAAAAATAGGTGCTATCAAACAGTTTTTATCCGATATAAACTGGCCTGACCTTGATTTCCTGATTGTGGATTGTCCTCCAGGAACAGGAGATGAACCATTATCAGCAATTCAAACTATTGGAACAATGGATGGCGCAATAATAGTATCTACTCCTCAGGATGTGGCACTGCTTGATGCCAGAAAATCTATCCGCTTTGCTGAAATGCTTAAGGTTCCGGTACTGGGACTTATTGAAAATATGGCTTCATTCAAATGCCCACATTGTGGTGAAATAATTGACATTTTTGCTGGCACTGGTGTAAAAAAAGCAGCAAAAGATTTTAATGTGGAGATGTTGGGAAGTATCCCAATTGATCCTATTATAGTAAATACCGGTGATGAAGGCAGACCCTATATTTATGATTATGGCAAGCTGGATGCTGCAAAGGTTATGCAGGAAATCACTAAAAGGATTTTAGATAAAGTTGAATAAACTATAAATAATCAGCCCCATCAATCGGGGGGAGGGGCGGGCTTTTTTGTTTCTTACCAGCCAGCATACCACAAGCGGCATTAATATCCTGACCTCTGCTGTTTCGCAATGTTATAGGTACAGCAGATAATTTATACATCATCTTCATAAAGTTATTAACTTCTTTTTCAGATGATTTTTTCCATTCTAAGCCCGGGATTGGATTCCAGGGAATAAGATTTATTTTACTGGAAATATCACCAGTAAATTTCCTTAATGCTTTTTGATCTTTGATATCCATGTTAAATCCGGGTATAAGTACATATTCAAATGTAATCCTGAAAGGACTGGTCTTAGTAAATTTCTGAAGAGCTGGCTTTAATACCGATAAAGGATATTTTACATTTATTGGCATTATCTCAGACCTCTTTTCATCAATTGCAGAATTTAATGAAACTGCCAATTTTACTTTTAATCCCGTTTCTGATAATTGCTTGATCCCGGGTATTATTCCACATGTAGAAACAGTAATTCTTCTGGGACTGAAAGCGAAACACTTATCTGATTGTATTATTCTGATTGCTTTTATTACATTTTCCAGATTATCTAAAGGTTCTCCCATTCCCATAAACACAATATTTGTAATTCTGAAGCTACCTGTAAGCTGTCTTGCCAGATATACCTGACCGGTTATCTCATCGACAGTAAGATTTCGTAATAGTCCTAATTTACTGGTTGAGCAAAAACGACAACCTCTCATGCAGCCAACCTGTGAAGAAATGCATAAAGTAAGTTTCTCATCTGCTGGGATCAAAACCATTTCTATATAATTATCGTCTTTTAATTTTAATAGATATTTACTGGTACCATCATCAGATTGGGAAATTTTATCAACCAATGGAAGCTCAGTTGTAAAATGCATATTTAGCGTCTGAATAGATGACTTCGAGATATTACTCATCTGAGTGAAATCTATAATATTTTGCTGGAAGATCCAGTTCAAAAGCTGTTTTGCTCGAAATCTTTTTTCTCCAAGTTCGATAAGAGCTTCTTCAAGCTCAGAAGGGAGTAATGACCAGATAGACGTTTTTTGCATCAGTTTATTTGTCTTCTATCTCCAATTCCATTAGTTTCTTATATTGATCAAAGGTTAATATTTCCATATCTTCGTCAGGAGGTTTCAAATATATCTGATCATTATAATAATCATTTTTACACACCATACACATTCTGCCATTACGTTTCAGTTTTTCACCAACAACGGGGAATTCTTCAATTTTCTTGAGATAAAAATCTTCTTCATAATGAAGACAACATAATAATCTTCCACAGGGACCGGATATCTTGCTCAAATTGCCAATTAAATTCTGATCTTTTGCCATCTGAATGCTTACCTGATTAAATTTCTTTAAAAAGGAAACACAGCAGTATTGACAACCACACATTCCAAAGCCGCCATAGCGTTTTGCATCCTCTCGACCTGAAGTTTGATGAAGCTCGATCCGGGTGCGAAATTCTGTTGCCAATTCTCGTACAAAATCCCTGAAATCTACTCTGCCGTCTGCGGAGAAGAAGAAGGTCAACTTATTACCGTCAAATTGATAAACTGTATCCAGTAGTTTCATATCAAAAGGATATTTGGTCATCAATTTCATAAATTTAGTATGAGCTTCTTTTTCTCTTTCTTCTATGTGATGTATCTGTTCAAGATCCTGTTCATTTGCTATTCTGGTAATGGGATTGATTTCATTGTTTTTACTTCTTACTTCTAATTCCTGTCCAGTATAGGCACAATTTACTATTCTACCAATATCTTCACCGCGTTCTACCCGACAAATTACTCTCTGATCAGGTTCTA
>JAVCCT010000368.1 GCA_030765325.1 Candidatus Stygibacter frigidus
GAATATTTGGGAGATTATTCCTGCCCGACGAAGTCAGGATTGCTTGCTCTAGTCAATCCCGATGTGAGGGGTATTACTAAAAACAATATTTATATATGCAAACTCTGTGCCAAACCGACAAAAATATAATGATAAAACATATATTGCTATCATTAAGCAAGTTACAAGAAGTTTGATTTTTGTTGATAATTTCATATCCTAACGAAATGGACATAATTGACCCATTGACGTTAAGATTTGGGACAAATACTGGCAATAGCTAATTTTTCTGCTTCGCTGCTTCATATTTAGATTTTATCAAAGAAATTATTTCATTCTAAATATATATTACGTTATGTCCAATAGAGAATAATATGAATTCTGTAACTTTATAATTATAAATACCAGACAGACAGTTTTAGAAATAATCTAACAAAACAGTAATTTCCGCAGTAAAATAACTTCCATTTTTTTTAAAACAACATATAATGCCCATTTGGAGCTATTTCAGATGATATCATACCCCTAAATCGGTAAATAGGAGTAACAACAAAGCACATAGTCACATTAAAATGTGAGTACGTGCTTTGTTGTTACGCCTTAGGATATATATATGTAGTCTGATAGTATGGTAATATAGTGAAATAAAACAGGGGTTATAAAATAATAAGCGGTAAAAACACATATAAATGAAGTCAATTAATATGATTTGCAATCTGGCATCCCTGTTTTTATTAAAATTTCAGTATATTATGAACAGGTAATTAACCGGATAAGTAGGACCTGTGTCCACCTGTAAATACCCGGTGGTGCACGTGCACTTAGCGACTTAAATCATTTAAATTCCGAGGGGATGACAGGATGTGAAGTGATAATACTTGACATTTAGAAGAAAATTTGTAAATAAAGTAATAAGGGGTATTATATGTGATGAAGAAAATACTGATTATGATTTTAGCTGTAATAATGGTAAAACTATCGGCATTTAGTCTGCAGGAAATATATGATGGTTCTGGTGCTCAGGGTAATTTTGATCGATATCTGGTACTTGAGACAGGTACTATCTATACTGGTGGTTTATGGATAGGTAAAACGATAAATCCTCAGACCAATCATCTGGAGGGAATGGAAGGTGAAGATGTTTTCATTGAGGGAAATGGGGCAATCCTTGATCTGGAGGGCAGTGAACTGACCATTTCTTATTGCAATAACCGTCTTGATATCCAGGATTGCATTATCATCAATGGTGATGTTCATTATCGGGGAGAATCGGCGTTATTTGAAGCAAAACCAATCGGAGAAGTGAGTTATTGTACTTTTTATAATAATGATGATTATTGTTTCAGGTTCATGGGCACCGGCGAGAATATGAGTCTGCATCATAATATATTTACTAATGCGCAGGAAACTGGTGATGATTACACATATCTTACGGGATTCTCCATGGAATGGATCCCAACTGGGATAAATGTGGCACTAAGCGGACAGGGGGGGTATCCTGAATTTCATGACAACTGGTCGTGGTTCAGCGATGAGATTGCTAATGCCGATTCGTTGCGTCATATTGCTGTGCTTTGTGATTATGGCTGATTTGCCCCTTTTGTCTGGCTGGAAGCCGGCATAGAGGAATATAACAATACATTTGGAATTGACCCCATGTTCAATGATGCAGAAAATCTTGATTTCAGTCTGGCAGAAGGGTCACCTGCTACGGGTTTAGGTTGCCGGGTATTTGCACCTGCTCGGGAGAGAAACGGCGATAGAATAATATCTAAAAACCTTGTTCACAAAGTGATACGAGAAACTGAGGAAGTTTCAGGTGAGATCAGTGAAGACACATTCTGGGAAGCAGACACGATCAGGGTAACTGGAGATCTGGTTATTGATGAAGATGTGAATTTGCAGATAGCAGCTGGGGTCAGGATAGAATTTGCTAATTATTATAAGGTAGAAGTATTAGGAAGTATCCTTGCTGAAGGCAGTGCAGATCAGAGAATAATATTTACTTCAGCTAACCCAGAGTCATTTACTTATAATGGATCGCATCGCTCTGCCTGGAATGGTATCAGATATCCATATACAACGGCATTACAGGACAGTTCAATTTTCCGCTACTGCGTATTTGAATATGCCAAATCCACGTTGGATACAAGCCAGGCAGGGGCAGCAATTTCACTGAATAACTTTTCTAATATCAGGATAGAGAACAGTATTTTTCGCAATAATGTAGCTGATAGAGGTGGGGCAATCGCCTGTAGAACTTTGAGTCAGCCAGAGATCATCAATAATCTCTTTCATGATAATTATTGCCTGATGACTGGTTCTGTGTTTTATAATGAATATTCCTACCCAATCCTGATCAATAACACGATCGCAGCAAATTATTCCATCTTTGAAGATGAATGGACTCCCAGTTGTGCGTTAACGAATTTCTTTAGCAAGCCCAAACTGATGAATAATATCATCTGGGGTAATGAAACGGAATATTTTATTGGTGGAGAGATATTTGAGCCCAGAACTTATTATTATGGAATAAATGATATAGATCAGATATTAAATGACGACAACCTGTTTCTTGATCCCGAATTTGCTGGGGATTGGGTTTTGGATGAACTATCAGTTTGCCTTGATGCTGGTGACGCAAATCTTATGTTGCCGTCAACTGATCTGGCAGGAAATGACCGGTATAGCGGAATTGGGCTTGATCTGGGCTGCTATGAACTTCAGGTTAATGGTACAGATGATATCCTGGAGCTGGATTATGGAATTAGTATATATCCTAATCCTTTCAATCCCACAGCTACTATTAATTATGATTTAGCTCAAGCGGATCAGGTTATTCTGGTGGTGTATAATATTAAGGGACAGAGAATCTGGGCGAGTGGAATACTTAATCAGGAGGCAGGAAATCATCAATTGATCTGGAATGGGAGAGATATGAAAGGTAAGCAAGCATCATCAGGATTGTATTTATTCAGATTAACAGGCGAAGGCTTTAGGGCAGAAATCAAAGGAATATTGCTGAAATAGCTACAAGCATTGACATAATGGAAGAGGAATAGGGAAAAATTATTTTATGAAAGGGATGGGAAAAAGAAATTTATTGTCATTTGGCAATAATAAATATATAAAAATATTATTATGCTGTTTTTTTATGGCAGCCATAACGTTATATTCAGATATCCGTCCAGTTTCGGGACCTTTTTGGCAAACGGTAAATTACTCCAATAGTACTACTGCTTATGCGAGAGTAACGTTGGATGGAGCAGAATTAACTACTGATGATCAAGTGGGAGCTTTTATCGATGGAGAATGTCGCGGGTGGCAGTATGTGAGCTTATCAAATGGACAATCTTATGTGACGCTGGTGATCAATGGTGAATTTGCTGAGGTAGTAGAATTTTATTTATATCAGTCATCTGAGAGATTAATTTGCCCTGTCAGTTTTACGACTATGACCGCTCCGGGAAACGTATTAGGCTATCCGCCAGAATTTTTACCATTGGCTGCAACTACTATAAATTCAAACTATTTACCTTTTATCGAGATGCCTGAGAATATCGCAGTTAATGGTATTGAGACAATTAATTTTGCTTATGGAACAGATTTTGGTGATCAGGATGATGACATTTTATATTTTACCTGCGAGCTTCCTGATGAAGTGGAAATAATCTTAAGCGAACCAGGCTGGCAGTCGGTTGTATATAGCGGAGTAACCACTCTTTATGGAGAAGTGACAATAAATGGGGAAGATGCTGAAGCGGGAGATCTGGTGAGTGCTTTTGTGGGTGATGAGTGCAGGGCAATAGGCGAAGTAGAGTTATGGGATACTGTGCCAGCTATTACTCTGATAATTTATGGCACTACCATTGATCCGGTAAGATTTAAAATCCATGATGTATCAGAGGGGAGAACCTGGTTAAGCGATCAGATCGTAAATACCCAGCCGGGTGGCATGATTGGTAATCCTGATTTGATCGGTATATCAGGAGATCAGGCAATAATAGAATCTGATATGACAATTGGGATCACAGCAGAACTTGAGCAAAATGAGCAGATCAGCATTATCTTAGCAGATAATCCACCCGTATCTCAAATCCGGCAGAATATTCTTCTGGACGTGGTTGGTGGTAATACTGCTCCGGAATTATCATTACCGGATATCTTTTTTTCTGAAGATGAAAACTACCAGTTAGATCTGGAAAATTATACTGTAGATATCGAAAACGATGAGATAAGTTATCAAATAGTAAATAACTCTGTATTAATTGCCCAGATCAGTAATAATATCCTTAATATCAGTGCACCAGAGAACTGGTATGGAGATGCCCAGATGCTGATCTATGCCTCAGATGGATTTAGATTGTTTGATCTGGATACTTTGGTAGTTCAGGTTTTACCAGTTAATGACCCGCCAGTATTGATCGCCCCCGAAGAGATCACTTTCTTGGAAGATAGTTCAGGCTTTCTGGATCTAAGTAACAGCTATGATATTGATAATGATGATTTTGTGATAAACATTAGTGATCAGGAACTAATTGAGATTCTGCCCACTGCACCACAATGGCAGCCGGTAATTTATGATAATCATGCTTATGCCTATATGCAGGTGACATATAATGGTCAATTTTTTTCCGAAGGTTCAGTTGTTGCAGCATTTTCCGGTTCAGAATGTCGGGGATTCGTTACTATAACGAATTATCAGGGGACAAGTTATGCCATTATGCCGATCTATTGCCAGGGTACTGAGAATATCAAATTTAAGGCTTATGATCCAGAAGAGGAAATGCTGTATATTTCCACTATTTCTGTAGCGATTTCTCCGAACAGTAATTTAGGATTTCCAACAGATTATTATCAGCTCAATTTTGATTTGAGTCAAATACCGATAATTTATGAACTTACTGCCCAACCGGATTGGAATGGAAATACAATTTTGGAGATATCAATAAGTGATTCTGAGACGCAGGGAAATGCGGTTGAAATTGAAATCTCAGTAACTCCAGAACCAGATGAGCCGCGGATAACTTTGCCTGAACAGCTTATCTTCGCAACGGGATTGGATGACTGGGTTGACCTTAATCCGTATATTTATGAACCCGATGGTGAGCAGTATGAGCTTTTTATTGATGATAATGATGGTCTGAATCTAACTTCCGAAAACGGGATTTTGCAGATATCAGATGCACCACAGATTGCCGGAGATCATCATCCGATATTGAGAGTGGTGGACGATTCTGGATTGTCAGCAGCAGTTGAAGCAGAAATTTTGATAAAGCCTCAATATTCAGAATCTTATAATTTGCAGGCGGGTTGGAATTGGTTTTCTATCCCAGTAGGTACAAATCATCCTGAAACTAATAATATGCTAAGTTCTCTAGGTGATGCAGGAGGTTATTTAAAAGCTCAAAATGGATTTACATATTATTATGCTGGAGTAGGTTGGGTTGGGTCATTAATGAATATATCAAGCCTTAGTTTATATCAAGCTCATCTTCTGGAACCTGCTGCATTGCAACCTGATGGGTGGTACATTGATCCAGAAACCACAGCGATTGAAATTTCTGCTGGCTGGAACTGGATTAGTTATATCCCTACAGCATCTCTGAATATCAACGCTGCATTAGCTGGGACTGCCGGGAATCGATTATATAAAATACCAGAATGGTTACGCCATTTATTATGATGGATTCGGCTGGATTGGACCTTTGATTACACTTAATCCAGGAGAGGGATACAAAGTTCATGCCCAATTCGATCAGGTTTTCCATTATCCTCAGGCAACCAGAAATAATGTTGTTGCAGGTTCTATTAAACTTGAGTTGAAGATTGATTATACTCAATATGAATATACTGCCAGCATTACAGCGATCATCTCTGGATATACTCCTCAAGAGGGTGATCAATTGATCGCTTATGTGGGTGACAGAATAGCTGGATATGCTTCATTTGAAACTCTATCAATTATTGATCTGAATGAGGAATTGGGTGAGTATTACTATTTTATTTATCTATATACGAATGAGCTTGAGCCAGCTGATCTCAAATTAGAATTGATAAATACAAAGAGTAGTACTGCGAAAGCAATATATGGAAGTTATAGCTGGCAGCCTGATTCGCAGCAGGGAGACCTGGAAAATCCTGTAATACTCCATTTTGAGGATAGTCAGGATATATCAGAAGATGCAGAGCGGGTCAGGAAAGCAGTAATCTATCCTAATCCAATCAGGACAGGTTCTTTTCGCGAGCAGGTTAAGATCAATTTGCCTATGATGCGGAATCATCTCAATTTAGAAGCTGGTTTATATAATTTGCGGGGACAGAAAATATCCAACTTGGAATTAGAAAATAAGAACGACTACTGGCTGATCAGGGAGAGCAATAATTGGAATTATCCTAATGGGATTTATCTGGTAAATATCAAATCGGCAGAATTCAGCTATCAAGGGAAACTATTATTACTGAAATAAATTTGGATATTTCGGATGACGGTAGCATAAGCATCACATCATAAATATCTGTTACTTTTAACTTGTTCTTTTAAATTCTATCTGCGTTGTTCATCGCTTCAATATCAACGGATATTGAAGCTCTTCACGCCTTGATATAATTCAAAATCCCTGC
>JAVCCT010000138.1 GCA_030765325.1 Candidatus Stygibacter frigidus
GCAGGGATTTTGAATTATATCAAGGCGTGAAGAGCTTCAATATCCGTTGATATTGAAGCGATGAACAACGCAGATAGAATTTAAAAGAACAAGTTAAAAGTAACAGATATTTATGATGTGATGCTTAATGATGATGACAATATTTTAGATCATTATTTTGCTGAAAAATTCTATCCTGATAAGATATTAGAAGTGAATAAAGCAGAAAAAAGGTGAAAAAATGTACTAAATCG
Organism: Candidatus Stygibacter frigidus; assembly: GCA_030765325.1. GTDB lineage: Bacteria > Cloacimonadota > Cloacimonadia > Cloacimonadales > TCS61 > Stygibacter > Stygibacter frigidus. The sequence goes on from JAVCCT010000138.1 coordinate 234, forward strand.
AAACGAGTAAGCTAGATTGATCAAAAAAATGTACTCATATCAGATTAATCATATTAAATGTAAATATGTTGTTAACTGTAATTATTGCAGCTATTTGATACCAGTTATTTGCGTATATTAAAGTATGTAATACGTTATTTATGAGAGGCTTTTACATATGCGAAACTTGAGTTAAATAATTCTGTATCTGATATCCCACTCCACTTCCGGCGTGCCGTTAGCGGTGCAGGTCCTGCTTATAATCCATCCCTGTCCATTCCGTCCATATAGTCCATATATTTGGCAGATCAGATCAGATCAGATCAGATCAGATCAAATTATACTAAAAAAGAAGCATAGCCTCCGGTGAAACGAAGTGCCACCGGAGGTAAAATCACCCACTATAAATGCCCCTATAATCAGATTTACCCTGGTTTCAGAATACTCCAACCAAAGGCTATGTATCTTTAACCCTAATCGGGTAATTTTCTAACAATATTGAATATGTCGGCAATTCGTATGTAAATACAATCAAAAAACTACTATCTTCTTTTCAATATCTCTCTCCTATCCGTACCCATCCGTAAAATCAGCGTCATCCGTGTTCTATATTCAGATCAAAATATCTCCTCGTCCAGCTCCACTTGAGTCATCACCTGAAGTTTCGATTCCGGGCAGCCAATTATCGATGCTGAGGGTTTCCAAGTCAAAACCAAGTACCTGAGCAGCTTGTAGATTGCTTTGTTCCAGAGATGATGCCTGCCGATGGCTTTGCCGTGACCTCCTTTGCGGTAGTTGCGGGGAAATCAGCGTAATCTGCTTTCTATATCTTTAACTTATATTACATTTAGTCTCATGATAAATGTTATATTAGCAGCGATTTTTTTACTTTACAACAATTTGTTATATATCTTAATATGGTAATTGGGTAAAAATATTGCTGTCTGGAGTTGATAGAAATGATGCAGTAAATCTGCAAGGGGGGTAAAAGATGTATTATAAGACATCAGATCAGGAGCGGGTAAAATTAGGATTTTGTGGACACGAGTGTAATAACGGGATGCATTTTTGTGGATTTTATGAAACTGCCCAGGAGCGGGATGACATTATACTTGCCTATCTAAGGCAGGGGCTAATCGATGAAGACCACGTATTATATACGCCAACAGAGCGATCAGTAGCTGATTTTCGGGAAAAATTCATTGAATCATTCCCAGATGATAGGGCATTACTTGATAATAATCCGCAGCTCACGGTCAATACATGTGATGATCTGTATTATAAGAACGGGGAATTTTCTCCTATAAGGATGAATGTGAATCTTGATGCGTTCTATGAAGCAAGCCAGAAAGAGAAGAAAGTAAATATCCGCACGACAGCAGAGATGGTTTGGGCATTGGATAAGAATCTGGATAAGAAGCTGCTTATGGCTTATGAAGCGCGGTTAAATTATTTTATACCTGGCAAATCCTGGATGAGTATTTGCATGTATAACCTTACCAGGTTTGATGGAAAAACAATTATGAATGTATTGCAGACGCACCCTTATACAATCAGTAAAGGTGGCATCATCACTAAGAATCCGTATTATATACATCCAGATATCTGGCTGGCAGAAAACGCACCTGAATATCTTTAGAAATATTTAAAGGAAATAAAATGAATAGAAAAAACTCTGCAGCAAGCGATCTATTTCTCTTAATGCTGAATCTTTCTCAGATGACAGCAAAGGATAAAATCATTGAAGTCTTTATTGAAGCCTTAAAGGAAATCTGGACTGGTTTTAGAATTCAATTCACGGAATTGGCACCATCAAGCGATACGAACCTGATTGAAATTTCAACAGCGGGAAATACTTATGGCTGGTTACAGGTAGAGAATATTTCAGCAATGGGCAATGAAGCTGAAAGTTTGCTTAATAACGCCTGCGGAATGCTGGCTGTTATCTTGAGAAAAACTGAGCAGGATATTCTTCTGGCAGATGAAAAACTTCATTTACAAAAGCTGGTTGATAAGCATATATTGGAACTGACCGACAGCTACGAAGAGCTAAAACGTGAAGCTGAGATTAGAAAGCAGGCAAAAGAAAAATTGCAGAAGAGCGAACTGCAATATAGAAATCAGGCGAATTTCCTGAATGTAGTTATAGACAACAGTCCCTTTGCGATGTGGGTTTCAGATGCGAAAGGAATATTGCTAAGGGCTAATGAAGCTTTGCGGAATATCCTTAATGTAACTGACGATATGATAATCGGCAAGTATAATGTGCTCCATGATGAAAATATTGATGCTCAAGGATTTATGCCTGCTGTAGAAGCTGTATTCAAAGATTTAAAAAGTGCACGCTTTGCAATTTTTTGGGAAGGCTCAAAGGCAGGAGATGTGGACCTGTCAAACGCGAATGGGCTTTGGATAGATGTGTCCATGTTTCCCATACAAGATGATGCTGGAAAACTTGTGAATGTTGTTTGTCAATATGTAGATATCACCGAGCGTAAGCAGGCGGAAGAAGCATTGCAAGAAAGCAAGTATCTTTATCAAGAAACACAAAAGATAGGTAAAATGGGGGGTTGGAGTTATGATGTAGAAAGCGAACAAGCAACTTTTACCGATACTATTTACGAGATTTATGGGAGAAAAAATTTTACAGCAGAAGAAGGAGCACAATTTTATCATCCGGATGATAAAGAGATAGTTTTCAATTCATTTAACGAAGTAATCACAAAACAAAAACCGTATGATTTGGAAGTAAGGTTTATAAATGCCCATGGCGATAATTTATTTGTGAGGACGATTGGACAACCTTTAATTA
>JAVCCT010000029.1 GCA_030765325.1 Candidatus Stygibacter frigidus
CATTTAAGGCTCGTTTATCAATTATCCCATTTTCGCATACATAACTAACTATCAGGTTCACGAATTCTCTCTGGTTACCATTCAAGCTTTCATCACTCAAAAATTCAGAGAATAGTGCATGAGCCGCCTGCCTTTCCAAGCCTACTAATCTTGAGACAAGCTTTAATAATGGCTGATTTCCAAAGACCTTTTCATATTCTGCTCTACTGCCTAATTCTTCCCATAATATCTTTTCAAGGTGAGTTACATCTTTAAGGCTTAATGCTTCATTATGACGCAGTTTATAGATAGTTACATCATTTTCGTGATCTCTCAAATACTGATTTACCTTTTTACGGTAGCTTCTCAGATTATTACTCCCATAAACAGGTTCTGGCTCCAAAACTGATATTTTTTCATCATCAAAATTTGTGTAATATACTTTTTTTGCCTGATACTCTAAAAATTTGATCAGTTCTCTCAAAGCTTTTCTTACCTGTTCTTGATCTAATATATTTGCCTTTTCCCAAAATGTTTCCTTACTTGCTTTGATAATTATTTCTTCTTCTGCTTTCACCATGGGAATATTCATTTTACCCAGCAGGCTTTCTGCTGTTGCAATCACTTTCCTGACAGGTTTCCCGGCAGAATAGCCCTTTAACCAGGCAAATTCTAAGGAATACATCAAGAAATCAAACCGTTTTGACAGCTCATCTTCTTCTATTTTAATGATCAGTGGAGCAATATGTTCCCGTAAAGCCATTAGATCAATATCAGTTATATCCTGCCAGGCTTCCCATTTATTATACCTGTGAATATACTTTATTTCGATTCTGCTGTTAAACTTAGATTCGTCTATCCCTAATACTGCCTTGTGTAATTCTTCCACTATCTCTTCACGGTAAGTTGCATATTCTTCTATCTGATAATCGCTATATTGCAGTGCTTTCACTATTTCAGTTTTTATAACATATACCCGCTCTGTGAGTGATAAAGGCTGCAAGCTCTCTTTCACATTCTCCCGTTCACGGAAAAAAGCAAAATTACTGCAATAATCAAATATCCGAAACGCCTCTTTATCAAACCCTATCCCCAGCAGGTCTTCACATAATCTGGTGCCTCTGCCTATCATCTGCCAGAATTTTACCTTTGACCGGATGCGCTTAAAAAACACCAGATTTAATATCTCCGGTACGTCTATGCCTGTATCAAGCATATCAACTGATATTGCTATCTGGGGAAACTTTTCTTTCGTGGAAAAATCATCAATTATACTGTCCACATATTTAATTCCATCATAAACAGGTTTAGCAAATCTCCCTTTCTTATCTGGATAGAGTATATCAAATCTTTTTATGATAAATTCTGCATGCTTTTTATTTGCTGCAAAGATTATGGTCTTGCCCAGTTTCTCTCCACCTTCCACTTTCAAGCCCTTTTCCTGCAAATCTTGCAATACGATATCTATGGTGTTATTATTAAACAAAAATTTGTTCAGTTCTGTGCTGCTGATGTCTTTCACCCCATCTTCAAAGGTGTTTTCAAATTCTTCCCGCTCTGCTTCGCTCAATTTATCATAATGTATTCCTTCTTCCAAAAATTTCATCCGGGTTTCTATACTGTGATAAGGTACCAGATAGCCGTTTTCTATCGCTTCCTCCAGTTCATAAGCATAAGTGGGTACTCCATCTTCCAAATCAAATATCCCATAAGTATTGCGGTCTATTTCTGCTCTCGGCGTTGCCGTTAATCCCAGCAGCAGACTGTCAAAATAGGTGAATATCGCCCGATACTTTTTATATATACTCCGGTGTGATTCATCTATAATGATCAGGTCAAAATGTCCCGCACCAAATAATCTGCTGCCGTCACTGCCTTTAGTTTCGTCAATGGCATTCATCATGGTTCCATAAGTAGAAAACACCATTCTGCTTTCCGGGTTGTCTTTGCTTGTAAGCAGATTACACAATGATAAATGTGGCATTAGAAGTCTGAAATTCTTTTTCGCCTGTTTCACCAGTGCTCTTCTATCTGCCAGAAAAAGCACGTTTTTCACCCAGCCCTTGCTGAGCAGTACATCTACTATGGATATTGCCACCCGCGTTTTTCCGCTGCCGGTTGCCATCACTAATAGTGCTTTCCTGCGCTGCGCCCCAAATTGGTCACTTACTGCTTCTATCGCCATCTTTTGATAATGACGGTCTGTGATCTCATCTTTGATATATATAGAACTTAGCGGTTTGCGATTATACCGTTTATAGAGCAGCCATTCCAGCTCAGATTTGCTGTATATCCCACTCACCTGCCGTGCCGGATAGCTCACGTCATCCCAAATATAATATTCAAAGCCATTTGTATAAAAAATCACCGGACGCTGATGATATTCCTGCTCCAGACAGTCAGCATATAATTTTGCCTGCTGCTTGCCGATGCGGGCATCCACACTGGTTTTCTTTGCCTCCACTACTGCCAGAGGCTTGCCGTCTTCTCCATAAAGCACATAATCTGCAAAACCCTCGCCACTGGCATTCGGCATCCCCATCACTTTTATCTCTTCCCGCCAGTCTGTTCCCAAATCCCAGCCAGCATATTGCAACTCTAAATCTATATATAATTTCCGTGTCTTATATTCACTGTGCTCCTGATCTTTATATTCCCGCTTTCCGCTATTTGCTGCTCTCCGTTGCGCTGCTTCCTCACGTAATTGCTCGTTTTCCCTGATTATCTCTTCCAGCTTGCGGTCTCTGCTGCCTAATTCCTCATAAAGATCATATAATTCCTGCTGACTCTTTTTCTGCTCTTCGCTATCTGCTAATAATCCCTCATCAAACTTTTGACCATTTATCTCTATGGAATAACGGTAATCTACCCAGTCTATAAAATCATATAAATTGCTCAATGATAGCACTACCTGCTCCCGCTTGATTGATTTCCACGTATGGGCTGCCATATTGCCAAGTTTAACAATAAAACGCAGCTTTGCTAACATCCCGCTCTCTAATATCATCCCCAGGCTGCTGTCATGGATTAATGCTGATAATGTCTCCTGATACGGCACCTTTAGCTCTGTTTCATAACTGAATAGCCACTTCACTGTCAGCTCAAGTGCCCGACGTGTTAAAATAGCACAGGTTGCATAAGATACTATAAGACTATTCTCTGCCTCAAGGCAAGCTGAAGAAAACCCTCTGTATAATTCCTCTTTCTCCAAAAATCCAAAGTTACTGCTCATTACCCCTCTCAAAGCTATTTATTTTCACAGGTATAGTCCACAATGTCCACAGAGTCCACAATGTCCATAATGTCCATAATGTCCATAATATTCAAAATGTTCACATCATCCCCCTCAAAACAACTCCCCTTTAAATGCTCGCTGCTGTAAACTTTGATAGTTGTTTTCTAATTGATGTAGAGATTGTTTTATCAGCTTTTTATCAGCTTCAATTTTCTCCACTTTTTCGACAAATCTATTTTGTTTTTTTATTGGAACTACATAAATTTCTAAATTCCTAATGAATGCTAAATTTGCCATTTTAAATTTATCTTGTCCTATACTCATAAATTCAGTATATATTGATTGAAGGTAAAAAAATACAAACATAGGGTTGTAGATATTTACATCTTTGATGATAATACCTGCAATATTTTGGTTTGTTGCTGTTTCAAAATCTAGGAGTGCAGTTTTTCCTATGGTAGCACCTACAAGAGCGACTAACACCGTTCCTATTGGAAATATTTTTGCAGATGATTTACTAAGTCCTAATTTTGTAATGAACTTTCCATCATTCTTTCTTATTATTTCATTTTTACACATATTTGAGCCTATCCAAGGAATATCTCCATTCATCCAATACTCAGATATTTTTTTTGCTGGTGTTCCTCCGCTGCTAGTATCAAAAAAATCACCGATTTTAACTTTTAACAAATTCTTCGGATTAGTAACCGGATCACCAAACATATCATAAAATACACTCTTAATTAGTTCATCAAGCTTCTCAATCTGCTGCTTTCTCAAATCTATCAGTTCCTGAGCCTTATCCAATACCGCCACAATCTTCTTCTGAATTGGAAGAGGAGGAAGAGGAATAAATAGTTTTGAAAGTTTTCGTTTATTTAGTGTTTGCCCCATTACTGCCCTATCGCTACTATCACACAGTCTAATAGTCTGTAAGGCATAATATAAAAATGTGTGATATAGTTTATCCGGTTTTATAATGTGAAATGCAACAATAGCCTCATTGGTATATAATTCGCTTTTTGCAATTGCGACTTTACCTATAGAGAGCTTGAAGCTCATTATTACTGTATCTTTTGGTACAATTTTTATCTTAGTCTCGAATACTGCTTCCTTAGTAATTTCTTCTTTAGTTCTTTCAATATATTTTGATTTCATATCTGCAATTGAAACCCATTTATAGCCTTTACCCCAAAACGTTTTTTCCTTCCTCGCAGGCGTTTTCCCAATTTCAATATTGCAGACTGAAAGTATATTGCAATATTTCATCAAATCAACCCCTCCAACTCATCAATCCCCTTCACAATCCGCTCTTCCAATTCTTTAATATCCGCAATGATCTTCTCAGGTTCCTCATAAACAATCTCATCATAGACAATTTCTTTATAGCGGTTAATAGAAAGGTCATATTCATTTTCAACGATTTCCGCTTTCGGCACCATAAAAGAGCTTTCAGTCCGTTTACGTTTAGCTTCATTTCCCATATTATGAAAGCGTTTAATAATATCAGGAATATCATCAGCATCAATTTTCTGGCGTTTATCATCCAGCGAATAACCATCAGCTTGCATATCATAAAACCAGACCTTATCAGTCCCGCCAGCACCTGTTTTAGTAAAGACAATAAAGGCAGTAGAAACTCCGGCATAAGGTTTAAACACCCCACTCGGCATAGAGATAACCGCCTGCAACTGGTGGTTTTCCACGATTTCTTTCCGCAAGGCTTTTTGGGCATTACTGCTGCCAAATAGAACTCCATCAGGCACGATAGTTGCGCAGCGACCCCCTTTTTTTAGCATCCGCAGCATCAGAGTAATAAAAAGAATTTCCGTTTTCTTGGTTTTAGTGATTTTCAGCAGGTCAGCAGAGACAGATTCATAGTCCAGTGAACCTTTAAAAGGCGGATTAGCGAGGCAAAGTGAGTATTTTTCCTTATCTTTATTCTGTTCACTCAAAGAATCTTTATATAAAATTCTGGGATTTTCCACGCCATGCAGCATCATATTCATAGCTCCAATGCGCAACATAGTGCTATCCATATCAAAACCCGTGAACATCTCAGTATTATAATGCTCTCGCAGATGCTCTTCATGAAACAGGTTTTGATGATTTCTTTCCAGATATTCACCTGCTGTTACCAGAAAACCCGCTGTTCCTGCTGCCGGATCGATAATACAATCGGTAGGAGTAGGCTTCATCAATTCCACCATCAGCTTGATAATATGCCGTGGCGTGCGAAACTGCCCGTTAGTGCCCGCAGTAGAGACTTTACTCAACAGATATTCATAAAGATCACCCTTCGCATCTCGGTCAGCAAGCTGCAGTATATCCACATTAGTCACGATCTTTTCCAGCATCTGCGCCGTTGGTATCAAAAATATCGCATCTTCCATATACCGTGAAAAAGCGGAGTCCTTATCTCCATGCATAGTTTTAATAAAGGGAAACACCTCTTTAGAAACCACATCAAACATCTCAATAGCGTTTTTCTGCTTAAAATTTTTCCACCGCAAATGCTGCTGCTTTTCTCCAAAAATCTCCTTCAATTCTATCCCCAAAAGCTCAGCATTACGCTCCAGATCATTCTGCCTGTCATCCATACCCTTTATAAACAGCAGATATGTAAACTGCTCAATCACAGAAAGCGGATTAGTGATCCCCCCAGTCCAGAATATAGTCCATATCTTATCTACCTTATTTTTCAATTCACCTGTTATCATTAATTACTCCAATATTTTTTTTAACTACTCTCAAAGAGTAAATCTGATTTCACTTATATTTGTCAAATTTCTTGACTTCATTTCCACTTCCTCTTCTAAATGGCATAGCTCATCTACCAAGGTTGTGGAAAGAGTTCCGATGCCGTTCCGAATAGAGCGGCATTAGCTTTTATATTGAATCCCTTCATATTTTCCCTATAACTTTCTTTTTCCAATAAACTCTTGCACAAATCATGTCAATTTCACTTCCTTATTCAGTACAATTTAGAGTTATATATGTCGAATTGCTGTAAGGTACACTGATTTCATAATCGGTATCATCGCTGATAAATCTAATATATAACAAGACCGGAGGTGCTCCGAAATCATCTGTAGCAAGTAAGTCTAAGATTAAACCTTTAGCATTCCGTCCAATATCAATCTTTCCACTTTCGGATAAATCTAAACCTGAAACAAAATGGATTATTGATGTTAGATTTAACGAAACAAATCCAGCATGTTTACCGTAAAATGGTAATTCACTCCCATCCACACACGGACAGGATACTTCAAGAATTTCAAAATTATCC
>JAVCCT010000377.1 GCA_030765325.1 Candidatus Stygibacter frigidus
AAAACCCACCGTGTTCAAGGTTTTTGGGTACTTCAACAGAATAATTATCATGGTACTTATAACCCAGGGTTTCAATTGCCTGGGCAATATCACCACGAATTTTAGTTTTAAGCATTTTGCTCTCCTCTAATTTTCTTTCCCAGTCTGATCTTCAACTGCTTTCTGCTTACGAACCCGATCAGATACTTCCCACAATTCCTCTAAATCATAATATTTCCTGGTTTCATTATCAAATACATGGACCACGATTGTAATCATATCAATCAAAATCCAAGTTCCGTTATCCATTCCTTCTTTGCCCAGAACATAAATAGATTCTTCTTTAGCTCTATCAATTACATTTTGAGCTATGGCTCTATTATGAAGCTCTCCAGAGCCTTCACAAACCATGATCATATCAGTATAATCGCTTCTGCTTCTCACATCATAAACCTTGATTTTTTCAGCTTTCTTCTCTTCCATCCATTCAGTGATCTTTTTTACTGTATCTTCAATCTTAATTTCCATAATACCTCTATTTATTTCTTAAAAGTAAAGCATATAATCTTTACCAAGTATCAACTCAAATTCAGCTTTTGCATTATCCTTCAAAGCCCAGGTAATATTTTTTAGCCCGGTTTTGTTTTTTAGATAATTTAGCTTTTTCTCAATTTCTTCACCTTCCTGACGCACTACCAGCATGGTCTCTTCGTATTCACATTGCGTATTAGAAATATTTTCCCAGTCAATCACTGTGATGCCATTATAAAGCAGCGCTTGAGATACTCTTTGTGCCAAACCACTCACTCCACAGCCATTTCTTACCAGAATATTAATATTCAGTTTTTCCACTTTTTCCAGCACAACAGTTTCGCTGCTTCCTGGAAACAATATATAGATCATCACAATCACCATGGCAACCACAAAGAATATGGATACAGTAACTGCTCCTTTTCTATTATCTTTCTTTTCTTTAGACATTTTTTTTTCAGTCATGGAGCTTGTCAAATTGTTCCTTTAATCGTTGGTACGCATTCTCAAATTTCTCTGGTATTACTCGCACTTCACCGATGCTGGTCATAAAATTTACATCACCTGACCAACGAGGAACAAGGTGCACATGGATATGTTCATCAATACCAGCACCAGCTGCCTTGCCAATATTCATCCCGATATTTATTCCATCAGGATGATAATATTCTTCTATGATACCTGTAGTCTTTTGCACAAGTGCAAAAAGATCATTTCTCTCATCTTCATTCAAACTCAGCAGGCTTGATATATGGCGCTTTGGAATCACCATCAGATGACCATTATTATAAGGATACATATTCATAATCACAAAGGAGTATTCACTTCTATACAGGATAAGGTGCTTTTCATCTTCTTTCTCAGGATGTACAAGACAGAATATGCAGCCGTCTTCCTTTTGAGAATTTATATATTCCATACGCCAGGGTGAATATAATATTTCAGTCATTTTCCTATTTTTGCTCCATTATTTTCAGTTCTTTCTCAAGCTCTTTCAATTGCTCAGGTGAATTCACTCCACTTGCTTCCACATTGTCATCAAGGATGACTGTAGATACGTGCTTTCCCTGATTCTTTAAGATTTCCAGAGTATCTGTTAAATAATACTCTCCTTGACTATTATCATTCTTAAGTTGTGAGATGCTCCACACAAGATCCTGAGAATTATAGCAATATATCCCGGTATTGATCTCTTTCACTTTGCGCTCATCATCTGTAGCATCTTTATGTTCTACTATTTTATTAAAATCACCCTTTTTATATCTGAGTATTCTTCCATACTGCAGAGGATCATCCATAATAGCAGTAAGTACAGTACAAGCTGAATGTTCTTGTCGATGTACTTCATACATCTTCAGTAAAGTTGCTGAAGTTAATAAGGGTACATCACCATAAAGTATAAATATCAGCCCCTCAAAATCCTCAATTTGATCTCGGCAAACCATGATCGCATGACCAGTGCCATTTTGAGGATCCTGAACAGCAAATCTGATGCTGTCATCTTTCGGGATCACTGCTTTAACTGCTTCTTTTTTATAACCTATCACTACTATTATGCGTTCACTTTCTATTTCCTTCGCAGTATTGATCACACGGTTGACCATAGGCACACCATCTATCTCAAATACAACTTTGGGTAGATCACTACGCATTCTTGTGCCTTTTCCTGCTGCCAGAATAATTGCTGCTTTTCTCATCTTACTTCTCACTTTCTAATTTATTATAAATTACCTGAATGCTTTCCCCCAGAACGGGATGTACAAACTCTGGTGCAAGCTCAAGCATTGATCTCAAAACGAATTCTCGATTATGAATATCAGCATGAGGGATTTTCAGCTCTTTAGTATCTATAATCTGATCTTCACAAAATAATATATCAATATCTAATGTCCGAGATCCCCATTTTTGGGTTCTCACTCGTCCCGATATGTTCTCAACTATCTGGCATATTGCAAAAATCTCTGTGGCAGAGAGTTCCGTATTAATCAAAATCACCTGATTTAAAAAATCTGCCTGTTCAGTATTACCATAAGGAGCGGTTTCTAATATTTTACTCTCTTTCAAGATATTAATGTCAACATGGGCTGTCAGCATATCCTTTGCTTTTGTCAAATAGCCTGCCCGATCACCTATATTACTACCTAAACCCAAATACACTTTCATCGCGTCCTGTGCATGATAATTTCTGCTGAATCCAATGAGCCATTGATGGGAACAGATGGTTTTTTAATTTTTATCTTAGAATAGATAATGCTTTCAAAATTGCTCATTACAGTACTTAACACATGATTAGCACAATTCTCCATCAAATGATAAGAATGCCCTTCCATCACATTTTTGATTAGATTATATACTCTGGTATAATCAATAGTATCGTCTATATGGCGGATATTAGCATCATTTTCACTGGATGTTTCCAGCTCAAAATCTACTATATAACGCTGTCCCAGCTTTCGCTCTTCTGGCTGAGTGCCATGATAACCATAAAACACCATCTTATTCAGGCGTATTTTCATCAGAAATCTCCTGTTGATATTCTTCTTCACTTACTCTCTCGAGTATTTCAAAACGAAGTTTCTTGCTCCATTTCTTATCTATTGCATATATGATCAGTCCACTTAAGCCTAATGATAATACTGATCCCACAATGGAAGCATTTTCAGATCCGCCAAATAAATACTTGATCAGCACATAAATGGCTATCATCATAATCACTGGCAGTAAAAATACGATAAATGATGACATTATCTTCAAAGCAGGGGAGATGAATATCTTTACTTTGTCTCCAACCTGCAATTTAAGGTCTGTTTCTATCCAGTGACTGCTGGTATTATCTCCAACTTGGCAAATACCATGTACAGCACAACTGGCACAGCTATCTGATTCAGGTAATTTCACCAGAACCTTATTATCTTTCACTTCTGCAACAATCGCAATATCTTCTATTATTTCCATTATATATTTTCCGTTTTATCTATCGTTTTAGTAGTTGAATAACCCTGAATAAAGTCCAGACTGAGTACTTTTCCACCGTTCTGCAGTACAATATCACTACCCACGATGTCTTCCGGCTTCCAGTCACCACCTTTCACCAGAATATCAGGTTTAAGTGTATTGATCAATTCATAAGGAGTATCTTCAATAAATATCACTACATGATCAACATCTTGCAGGGCAGAAAGGACAATTGCCCGATCTATTTCATTATTCACTGGTCGATGCTTTCCTTTAAGTCTTTTCACACTATCATCATTATTAAGTCCCACTATCAATACATCACCCAGCTCCCTCGCCGACTGCAAATATTGAACATGACCTCGATGCAGTATATCAAAGCAGCCATTGGTGAAAACCACTTTCCTATTATCTGATGATAATTCTTCTCGAATTGCTGACATTTCCTGCCAGGTTCTTAATTTATTTCTCATAACACCTGATCATTAAAATCCCAGTTTTTATACTCAATATTTTTAAAAACTTCTTTTTCCAGCTTAATAGGATATTCACCATTAAAGCAGGCATAACAATGATTCTCTGGATCAGGAACCACACTTTGCATCATTTCCATATTCATATACATAAGAGAATCTACTTCCAGGAAATCCACTATTTCCTGATGCGTTTTCTGATGAGCTATCAATTCACTCTGAGTAGGAGTGTCTATACCATAAAAACATGAGAATCTTACTGGAGGTGAACCGATTCTGAGATGTATTTCTTTTGCTCCTTTTTTCCTGACTAATTTCACTATTTTCTTTAAGGTGGTTCCGCGGACTATTGAATCATCCACAAGTACAACTATTTTATCTTTAAAGAAGTTGGGGAGAGGGTTAAATTTCTGATATACACTCTCATCTCTGATAGTTTGATCCGGTTTGATAAATGTTCTGCCCACATAATGGTTTCTGATCAAGCCCATTTCATAAGGTATTTTCTTTTTCTCAGCATAGCCCAATGCAATAAAGTTTGCAGAATCTGGTACTGGCACTACAGCGTCTGGTTTTATCTTATCAGTAGCTGCCAGTTCGCTACCTATATTTTTTCTCACTTCATACACGTTTTGACCAAATTCAAAACTATCTGGTCTTGAAAAATATATATGTTCAAAAATGCAATGATGATCATGCTCTCCAGTTCTATATTCTCTCGCATCATTTTCAAATACTTCCATACCTTTATCACTGATACGGATAATTTCTGCCGGCTTTACTTCCCGCTTCCATTCCACTCCCAGCAGGTCAAGTGAACAGCTTTCACTCGCTGCCACATATGTGCTATCAGTAAGTTTTGCTATACTCAAAGGTCTGATCCCATTAGGGTCCCGGAATATATATAATTCTTTCTGCATCATAAAAACTGTGGAATAAGCACCTTTAATGTCTTTCATCAAATCCCTGATCGCTGC
>JAVCCT010000206.1 GCA_030765325.1 Candidatus Stygibacter frigidus
AGCCGGTGTTTGGGACGGGTAGGTGAATATAAATTATAAAGCCCCAGATTGTCGCTCCGCTCCAACCTGGGGCTACAAATAAATATCACCTACGGTGAAAATCCTCAAAATATATTGAACAGTCTCACATTGTTAACTGAGTTCATCACAATTAATTTGCTTGACAGGATTATTTTCATTGGCATTAAATGAATATAGTATTATGAGGATGAATCTTTTGGAGGAATTATGAATATATGGAATTTATTACTTTTGTTAATTATTGTCATATTTCCGTTTTTATCTCTAAATGGTAGAGTTATAATCAATGTACCGGAAGATTATGCTTTGATCCAGGATGCTATTGGTGCTGCAGAAGATGGAGATGAAGTAATTGTTTCGCCTGGGACATATCCTGAATGTATTGATTTTCTGGGGAAGGCAATTATTGTGGCTTCGCTGTATCATACTACTCAGGATACGAGCTATATATTGCAGACGGTAATTGATGCTGGATATTATGACAGCGTGGTAAAATTCAATAACTCAGAAACTTCAACTTCAGTTTTGAGCGGTTTCACTCTTACCAATGGTTATAGTAGTTTAGGTGGTGGAATCTACTGTCTGGAAGCGAGTCCTATGCTTGATCATCTAAGGATTTATAATTGTTATGCAGACTCTTTTTCTGGGGGCGGTATATATTGCGAATCTTCTAATAACATTATGATTGAACACCTTGATATACGAGAGAATACTTCAGCTTATTTTGGAGGAGGTATTTTTTTTATGAATTGCTCGGATATATTTATTAACAATACAAAAATCTGTAATAACTCAAGTTTGGGATTAGGGGGCGGTATCTACTGTGAAAATTCAAACTTAACCCTATTTTGTGTAGATATATCTGGGAATAATAGCTTATTTTCAGGTGGTGGGATTTCTGCTGATGCTTGTCCAAGCCTTTCTCTGGAAAATTGCACAGTTAGCAGTAATGTATCCGATCCGCAAAATTCCCCTTATTTATCTTTTGGTGGAGGTATTTCTTTTAAGAATGAAGGTGAATTAATTCTCAATAATGTTAATATTTTATTTAATAGGGCACAATTCGGTGGTGGTATTTGTTTGGGGTTTAGTGTATTAACAGAAGCAACGATGGACAGCGTAATAATCTCATATAATTCGGGAACTCTGTGTGGGGGAGGCATATATAATGATAATGGTAATTTACTAATCACAAACACAAAAATAACTGGAAATGGCAGTGATAGAGGAGGCGGTCTTTGTTTCGCAAATTGTCAAAGTAGTTATTTGGATAATATTGAAATCAAGAATAATCGTGGATTGAGTAAAGGTGGAGGGATTTATTTTAGTAATTCGTACGCTTTTTTATTTAATATCACTATCAGCTATAATCAATCTGCATTAGGAGGGGGATTCTATTTAAAAAATTCTGCACCTAATTTTAGTACAGATAATCTATGCAATATTTATCAAAACAACTACAATCTGCGGAGTAATGGCAATGATATATATTCTCTGGAACCCTTTACCATAGCCGTTGATACTTTTACTGTACTACAGCCAAGCAGTTATCATATCACTGATCTTGATCTAATAGATATTTCAATTCAGAATGGCTTAGTTGAACAGATAAACGCTGATATATATGTCTCTCCTGATGGTGATAATTCTAATAGTGGTTTAACTCCTGAGGAACCCTTAAAGAATATATCTGCTGCTTGTTGTCGTATATTGCCACAGGAAAATGAGGTGCTAACTATTCATCTGGCAAATGGTGTTTATAGTTTCTTTGCTAATAATGAAGTCTTTCCAGTAAACCTGCCAGATAATGTTATATTGCAAGGCGAAGACCAGCAAAATACGATCCTTGATGCTATGAATACAAGCAATGTCATGTCCTTTTATAATTCCTGTAATAATACTATAAGGGATTTGTCTATTCAGAATGGTATGGCGGAAAACGGAGCCGGCATTTATATGCAAGATTCTAGCCCAATATTTCAAAACGTAACTATAAAAGAAAATTCCGCTGTATCTTCTGGTGGTGGGTTATTTTGCAATGGATATTGTAATCCCAGATTTGAATATGTAACATTTTCAGGCAATAATGCAGATTATGGTGGAGCTGCTTTTTGTTCAATATCAGATGATCCTCAATTTATAAATGTTACAATGGTAAATAATGTAGCTGTTTGGGAAGGAGTTATTTATTGCTCTGATAATAATTCCCCTCTGATAATAAATTCCATATTCTGGAATAATCAACCGCAGCAGATATATTTCTGTGAAGATGAAGAAATGGAGAACTCAGTTACAATTACATACACTGATTTTGAAGACGGTATTAATGGTATTTGTACAAATGATAATGGACTTGTTAACTGGTTGGGAGGAAACTTAGAAGAAGATCCTTTATTCGTTAATGCAGAATTAGGGGATTATCATCTATCAGAAAATTCCCCATGCATAAACTCTGGTACTGCTTTTTTTGAGTATAGCGGAGAAGTTATAATTGATCTTAACGAAAATGAATACTACGGTTCTGCTCCTGATATGGGAGCCTGGGAATATAACCCTGTTATTGAAGATGAGGATGTAATTGAAAATGAAAAATTGAAAATTGAAAATTACCCTAATCCCTTTAATCCGGAAACACAGATATATTATACTATTACGGATGAGTTAAAGATAACGGAAATCACTATTTACAATTTGAAAGGGAGAAAAGTGAAGACCTTGATAAATGAAAAAGTCAGTGCAGGTGAACATACTGTTTTATGGAATGGCGAAGATGAATCTGGCAATCAATGTGCCAGCGGGGTGTTCTTTTGCAGGTTTTCACATGGCGCGGATGTTGTAGTGAATAAGATCACGTTGTTGAAGTAGGATTTGCTATGGACTTAGTGGACTAAGTGGACTAAGTGGACGGAGTGGGCGGAGTGGATATTGTGGATTTGAGGAAAGCTGATAAAACTGCAATTCTCTGATCATACGATACCATCCTTCATATAATGCCATTTATATACGATACCATCGGACATAAATGGCAATGATTGCAAAGAAATATTTCAGATA
>JAVCCT010000046.1 GCA_030765325.1 Candidatus Stygibacter frigidus
GACGGGTAGGTGAATATAAATTATAAAGCCCCAGATTGTCGCTCCGCTCCAACCTGGGGCTACAAATAAATATCACCTACGGTGAAAATCCTCAAAATATATTGAACAGTCTCCAGTGGAAAAATCATAGATCAGGAAAAATAAATTGACTTAATTAAGCGATTGTCAATGTTATGCAAAAATAATGTCGTGAAGAGGCTTATGGAAATATTAAACTTGATCCGGGAAAGTTTTGCACATCATATTATATTCTCAGCAGGACTGCTGCTAATAATGGGTTTTATCATGGGGCACCTTTCCGAAAAGATCAAATTGCCCTCTATCACTGGATATATCTTTGCCGGGATCTTACTCGGTGAAGCCGGGATAAACCTGATCCATGCAGATAACATTGATCAATTAAATATACTTTCCGAGATTACACTTTCCTTTATTGCTGTGATCATTGGCTGCGAATTTTCATTTACCAAACTGCGTGCTTATGGCAAAAAGGTAGTGATAATCACACTGGCACAAATGTTCCTCACTTTTGGGTTGATATCAGCTGGACTAATCATGCTGGGACTTTCCACTTATGTAGCCTTCATTCTGGGAGCAATCGGAGCTGCCACAGCTCCAGCAGCTACGGTGGTTATCGTAGAGAAATTACGAGCGAAAGGTGAATTTGTGGATTACCTATATGGCATTGTAGCGCTTGATGATGCAGGGACGGTTATCCTGTTTTCCATCGCCTTTGCCATAGCCAGTGCCGAAATCAGTGGCACTGAAGTGAACTTCTGGATAGGACTTATCCATGCCAGTAAAGAAATACTTCTCTCAGTTATCTTAGGAATAACTGGTGGAACCCTGATCCATTTCACCACACGAAACAGCAAGAACATGGGCGAAATGAAGATCATTACCCTGGGAATTATTTTCCTGACGACCTCTGTGTGCATCAGCCTGCATTTATCACCCCTGATCGCTAATATGACCGTGGGCATGCTGCTGGTGAATCTCAGCCACAAAAATATCAGGATCATGAAAGCACTGCAACCCCTCACTCCACCCTTATATGCAATTTTCTTCACGATTGCAGGAACTGAACTGCATCTGAAGATATTCACATCTTCCACTGCTTTGATTGCGGGAATAGTTTTCATCATCATGCGAGCAATTGGTAAATATAGCGGAGTGTATGCCACAGGGCATTTATTGAAACTAAAACCGAGTATCAGCAACTGGCTGGGTCTTGCCCTTTTACCTCAGGCTGGAGTGGCGATCGGACTGGTGCTTTTTGTTCAAGGTTCCAGCGTGGTTACTGAAGCCTCCCCGGCAATCCAGCTTCAAATAACTGAAATGATCAATATCGTTTTGATGAGCGTATTTTTTAATGAAGTATTAGGACCGCCTCTGGCAAAAATTGCCATTCGGAAGAATTTGAGGAGAAGATAATGGATCTAACTGAAGTATTAAGGCTTGAGTGCTGCACAACAAATCTGCAGTCACACAGTAAAAATGAAATCCTGGAAGAACTTGCCAAACTAGTGAAGCGTAATGAGATATTAAAAGACGTGCCAGAGAGCGAAATCCTGGAAAACCTGCATAAGCGGGAAGACCAGGGCAGCACAGGCTTTGGCAGAGGAATAGCCATTCCCCACTGCCAGATCAGCGGTATTAAGGATTTTGTGGTTGGCATTGGGATCAGCCATAAAGGCGTGGATTATGATGCCATAGATCATAGGAAGGTGAAGATATTTGTGATCATCGTGGGACCTGTGGAAAGTCGCAGCGGTCATCTGCAATTACTGGCAATGGTTTCGCGCATTCTAAAGGAACCTCAGATTGAACAGCATCTTCTGCAGCAGGAAAGCAAAATAGGTTTGATGGATGAATTTCTAAGGCACAGTCCTGATTCACTGACGGTAAGTCAGCGTGGAAAAGATAAACTACTTATCCTGCTGGTGCGTGATCCAGACATCTTAGATGAGATATCAGAAATATTTCTGGAGTATGGCGTGGAAGAAGCAACTATCCTTGAGACGGGCAGTATGAAGGGAGTTCTATCCCAGGTGCCTTTGTTTTTGGGCTTTTTTGATTTCACAGGTGACCGGGATGCTTCCGGCAAGCTGATCATGGTGAAATTGCCCAGAGATTATCTGCAAGCGCTCATTCATGGACTGGAAGATGCTTTTGGAAATCTGGATGATTACACCGGGCTTGGACTTGTAGTATTAGATATATTTTTTAGTAAAGGAATTTAAACCAAGGAGATAAAATGCGTAAGATAGTTTTAATGATATTGATCATTTTGATATCAAGTTTATATGCTCAGACAGAATTGGAGAATAATCCACAACTTGGGCATTACCTGAATAAAGAAGAAATTGACAGAACAGTATCACGGGATTTTTATCAGACAGACCCACCGGATTTTGCCCGTAATATAGCAGAATTTGAGCCAATGGAAGGAGTACTGGTGCGTTCTCCCTTTGGGATCAACTACAGCCTGATTGCCAGTATGTCTGAGCAGGATAAAGTGGTTACTATTGTAAGCAGTTCATCCACTCAAGCCAGCGTTATCAGCAGCTATACCTCTCACGGTGTGAATCTTGATAATTGTGAATTTCTCATAGCTCCCAGTAATAGTTACTGGTGCAGAGATTATGGACCCTGGTATATTTATGACGGTAGTGAAATATCTATCGTAAATTTTATCTATAACAGACCACGTCCTGATGATAATGATATTCCCATTGAAGTAGCAGACTATCTTAATATCACTTTGTATGGCATGCCCCTTGAGCATACTGGTGGCAATTATATGACCGATGGTTATGGTATTTCCGCTTCCACTGATCTGGTTCAACAGGAAAACTCTGGCATGACGGTTCAGGAAATCAATGATCTGATGTCAGATTATCTGGGAATAAATACCTATCACATACTGCCTGATCCCAATAATACTTATATAGATCATATTGACTGCTGGGGTAAATTTCTGGGGGTAGATAAAGTTCTCATCAGAGAAGTTCCAGCAAGTCACGCTCAATATGATGAGATCGAAGCAACTGCAGATTATTTTGCCAGTCATAATTGTAGTTGGGGTTATCCTTATGAGGTCTATCGGGTTTACACTCCAGGTAATGAGCCCTATACTAATTCACTAATTTTAAATAAAAGAGTTTTCGTGCCAATTACAGGCGGAAGCTGGGATGATGAGGCAATAGAATCCTATGAAGCTGCGATGCCCGGTTATGAAATATTGGGCTTCACTGGAAGCTGGGAAAGCACTGATGCTCTGCATTGCCGCACTAAAGGCATTGCAGATCGCAATATGCTGCACGTGGAGCATCAGCCTTACTGGCAGCAGCAGTATAGTGGTTCTGATATTCAATTTAATGCTCAGATAGATGCATACAGCCAGGCAGCACTGCTGGCTGATTCCGTATATATCGCCTGGAGAATAGCAGATGAACAGTGGAATTATGAGCCGATGACCAATAGTGGAACGGATATCTGGGATGCCAGCGTAACAGTGCCATCTGCTTCCGATGAATTTCAATATTATATTCATGCTCAGGACGTGGAAGGTAATGCTATTGATCATCCACTGGCAGGAGCCTTTGATCCACATGAATTTGCCATAATGCAGATGATCGCTTTAGGTGATCTTGATGAAAACGGCACAGTGGAAGCTTTTGATGCAGCTGTATTATTACAATATGTAGTGGGATTTGATCCTCTGCCCGAACTCGATCCCCTACCCTGGGATCCTGCCAGGATCACAGCTGCTGATGTGGATGGCAGTATGGAAATTGATAGTTATGATGCTTCCCTCATCATGCAGTACTTTGTGGGGCTAATAACTGAATTCCCGGTAGAGGAGTAGAAAAAAAAATTTCTATTGACAGTATTAAAAGAAAAATATCTCTTAATAAAAGGAGAATAAATATATGAAGAAAATTATAATATTTGTGGTTATCATGATGATAACCTTGCTGCTTGCTGCTGATCTCAAGGATATTTCCATCGATGGCGGCACATATACCGTAAATGCGGGAGACACCCTTAGGATATATGTGAATGCTAATGATATCACCCAGGAAATGCGGGTAATTGCCTTTCAATTTGATGCTTATTATGACAGCACTCTTATAAAATATATCACCCATAAACCGGGTGACCTGTTTGAAAATGCCATGCTGATGGCTAATGGTGAAGAAACAGGAATGCTTAAAGTTGCCTGCAGTCACTGGCAACCTCAAGAAGGTAATGGAACTTTAGTGGAATTGATCTTTACTGCTCTCGCACCAGGGGAAACCCATTTGCAATTTGATAAATTTAAAATGAACTCTGATACTATGACTCAGGTCTATGATGCAGATATCAAAATTCTGCCAGCCAGATCTGAGCGTAAGAAAAAGTAAACCAGGAAAAAATCATGAAAAATTTAATAATTATAATATGCCTGCTTGCTGCAATAACTCTGCTGGCTGATCTCCAGGATGCTGAGATCACAGTTTCTTCTGGAAGTGTTAATGCAGGAGAGAGTATCACGATAGAGGTTTCTACCACAGAATTAATAGAAGATTATGATGCGATTAGTTTTCAGTTTACGATTAGTTTTGACTATGAATCTATTACTTATTCTGACTATACTGTTGGCGATATTTTCCTGGATGGGATGCTGCTGGTAAATGAACCTTTGCCTGGAGAACTTCGTGCTGCCCGTGCTGGTGTTGTTGCACAGACTGGTTCTGGAGTGCTTCTGAGATTAACCTTCGTCGGGATTGACGGCAGCTCTACCCTCGATATTCATGACTTCAAATATAATAATGTTCTGATCGAAAATACCACTGATGGAAATATTGATGTCATCAATAACGACATCACGGAAAATATTCCAGCTCAAATAACTCAGGTGGGAATTCAGAGCATTAGCCCAAATCCTTTTAATCCCAGCACCACGATCAATTTCCTTGTTCCAGTCGGTGAATCATCTCTAACTCTCAATATTTATTCCGTAAGAGGTCAATTAGTTAAGAGATTTCATCTAAATGAACTGTCACCCAACTCGCTATCAAACGTAAACTGGCAGGGACTTGATGAACATGGGAGTGAAGTAGCCAGCGGAATTTATTTCTGCGAGGTGAAAGGAGCAACCAGTAAAGCATGCAGCAAGATGCTGTTGCTGAAATAAAGAGATTTACAGGCTGCTGAGGCAGCCTTTTTTCATGGAAAATAACTCATTCAGGCTGGGAGATAATATCAAAGAGATATCCAGCTTCAAGAAACACAAAAAATTAACAAGACCCCTGCTGGGAAGTAATATCACAGCAGGCTTCCCCTCTCCAGCTCAGGATTATATAGAAAAGACCATTGATCTAAATGAACAATTGATCTCGCATCCTGTAGCCACTTTTTTTGTCCGTGTAGAAGGTGATTCCATGATCGGGGCTGGCATATTTCCTGATGATGTGCTGATAGTTGATCGGGCAATGAACGCTGTTAGTAATAACGTAATCGTTGCGGTGCTTAATAGTGAACTTACTGTGAAAAGATTAAAGATAACTGATGAATACTGGTCACTTGTGCCTGAAAACCCTGCTTACCCGGAAATCGTTATTACAGAAGATACTGATTTTACGGTGTGGGGCGTTGTGACTTACTGTATTCATAAACTGTAGGTGGATTATGAGAACAGGTTTTTATAAATCACGTGCTCGAAGGAATCTGGAAGGCAAATGGGAAAAAGCAATTGTTGCAGTTCTATTAGGCTTTCTGGTTTTTGCTGCAATAGATGCTATCTTTGGAAAAACTTATCTCAGCGGAGGATTCTTCATTTTCTGTCTGCGTTTGATTTTTCAAGGACCCGTATCTTTGGGTATGGTGATGTTCTTTCTGGCACTCAGCCGGAGGACAAATCCCGAAGCATCTCTGATCTTCAAAGGATTTGATAACTGGATATCAGCTTTTCTTACTATCCTTTTGATGACTTTCTTCATCTTCTTATGGTCGATTCTGCTGATCGTCCCTGGGCTTATTGCCATATTTTCTTACAGCCTGTCATTATTCATTCTGGCAGATAATCCTGACCTGAAACCCCTGGAAGCTATCAAACGCAGTAAACATATGATGCAAGGGCACAAAAATGAACTTCTCAAGCTAAACCTTAGTTTTATTGGCTGGCTATTCTTAAGTGCTCTCACCTGCGGAATACTCTTTATCCTCTATGTAGGTCCGCTTTATTATGCCACCATCACAGAATTCTATGAATCTTTGCAGGAAATCTCAGATTATTAACTATGTGCGGTAATTTTGCTCTCTATAGTTCAGTGCAGGCTATCAAGGATTATTACAAATTGCTGCAGGATATGGGTGAGATCGAGCCCAATGAAAATATTCGTCCTTCCCAGAATGTTCCTGTCATTGTGATCAAGCAGGGCAAAAAGTATCTGGGTTTTGTCCGCTGGGGTTTGATACCCTTCTGGGCAAAAGATGATAAAATAGGTTATAAATTATTCAATGCCCGTTCAGAAACAATTGACGTGAAACCAAGTTTTAAGGGCGGTTTCAAATCCAGACGCTGCTTGATCCCGGCAAATGGATTCTTTGAATGGAGAAAACCTGATAAAGCTAAATTCTATTTTGAATTGAAAAACAGGAAACTCTTCTCTTTTGCCGGTATCTGGGAAAAATGGAAAAACGCTCAAGGAGAGATTATCCCCACCTGCACCATTATCACCTGCCAGCCAAATGAACTGGTATCCCCTATTCATGACAGGATGCCCGTGATCCTGAAAAAGGAAGATGAAGAAAGCTGGCTGAATTGTGAAGATCCTCAAACGTTGAAGAAATTACTTGTCCCTTATCCTGTCTCAGATATGAAAGTCACTCAAAAATAATCACTACTGGGATACACCTTAGAGGAAATCTGTCATTCTACAATTATCATCTGAGATGAAGAGTTATACATTATCTGTTAAAATCTGCTTGATCCGTAAAATCTGTGTTATATGCTTCACTTTTTGCTATAATTTATTCTATTGCATAGATGAAGAAGCGATAATAATTAAAGGGATTTTTCTCACGATATACTTCTCTTAGTTTTTTTTCATGAGCATTGGTAACTTTTGCTGTACAGAAAAGATAATCAACCCCGAGTTCCTTGAGTTTTGCTGTATTCAGATCACAAGTGATCTCAGATAGATTATTTCTCAAGTATTTTTGATCAAGCATCCTAATGAATATTTGATCATCAAAAAGATATAATTGTGATCCCCATCTGTCCATATATAGTTTTAGTCTCGAATTCTTTTCCATTTCACCTTCGAGAATCTCCATAAAGGTTTGCTTTAGATGCAGTGGATAAATGGGACAATACGCTCCCAGAGTTTTGAATCCGTTAAAATTAGCCACTGACGGCTGAAATCCCACGCAACCTATTCGTGTTTCAAATTTGTCAAATCTCGGTTCATGTTCATTGAGATATTCTGATATTTCAGCGAATTGCTTTTCTGATATTATTTCACGGTAAGTGGGAGTTTCAGTCCCTGTCTTGTAGCTGGAATTGTAGTAATTGATCGTGATCTGAGCAATTAAAACTAACAGAGAAATGATCAGAACTAACTTTTTCTGATCAAAATTACTATAAAAATACATAATGCCTATGCCGGCAAGTATATACCAGAGCGGAGGATTTAAAAAAAATAACCGTGAATAATCAAATCCAATCCCCATATTTGTGTACCACGCATTAACTGGTTCAAAACGGTATATTGCAAATAACATTGAACTTAGTATAATGAATCCAATCAATCGAAGGGTCAGTTTTCTAAATGAGAATGTGCGACTGCGAAAAATAAAAATGCCAGATATTATCGCAACAGGCAAAAGCAGGTATTGATGAAAAGATGGAGCATGGGTATGAGAAGTGATAAAGTAACCCCAAAACAGATCATTCCAGACTTCCGCCAGAGATTTGGAAAGTATCTGGATATCAGACCTGTTTGTGGGAATCTTGTAGATAAAATTGATCAGAAAATAAGAATAATTAACTGCAATATATATTACGGTCATCATTAATAGCGGCCGGATCAGTCTCTTATAGCTCAAGCGGCAAAAAAACCTGATGATAATAAGCATTCCGAAAATTGCCATCACAAAAATACCTGTGAGAAAAAATCCCGAATACAAGATATATACCAGCAGCAGAATATAAGAAAGGAGAATATCCTTTTTATGATAAATATTCATCAGTATCAAAGCCAGCAAAGGCAGTCCTGAAACCGATAGACCACCCTGTGACCAAAAAGGTAAATACACATAAGCAATAGATATCAATGCCGGAAATATTCTGGGAACGCCCTTCATCAGATAGCGATTCAAAAGCAGATAAAAGCCGATAAAAGCCAGCAGTCTGTAAAAAAACTCATTAACCACATATCCCCAGAAAAAACCCAGTAACCAGAATATTTTAGGAATTGATAAAACCGCCAGTCTGAAAACAGGTTCCATTCCGGGTAGATAGTATTCCTCCATCTTGTCGCTCAGGAAGAAATGTCCCTGAAACCTGCCGTCGAAGTGACCCAGATAACTCATCTGATCAAGGTTATCGAACTGGGGTATAAATACATTTTCACCTTTAATGAAATACGGAAGGAAATATAAAATAAATAATAAAACTATCAGCCAAAGAACTATTTTAGGATTATCTAATAACTTCCAGAACCCGGTATTAGAAAATTCTTCTCTATTGATATGCGTATTATTTTTCATCATTTCACTCAATCTTTTCTCTCTGAACTATAAGCTTTTGCCAGTTCATAACTGATAGCATCTACATCTATAAAATCAAGGTCATAGTACACGGGTAGCCTTAATATAACAGCAGCCACCTTTTCCGTAACCGGAAGCCTGCTGGTTTTATACAATCCCTGCCAATAAGGTGCCCTGTGCAAAGGCTGATAATGAAATGTGGATTGAATACCTTGCTTGTGTAATTTATCAATTATCTTATTCCGGTGCTGCTCACTTTCAGTTAATATAGAGTAACAATGTCCATTTGACTGGCAGTTTTCAGCTACAAAAGGCAATGCCTCTTCCGGTAGAAATTCGTTTAGTAATTCATTATATCTTTGGAATATTGCCAGACGGCAACTGTTAACTTTTTCCATTTGCCTAAGCTGTGCATACAGAAACGCTGCCTGTAATTCGCTGAGATAGTAATTTGATCCATTCATCCACCAGGTCCAGCGGCTTATTTTCCCTTCGTTAAATTCTTTCCGATCCGTTCCCCGGTCTCTGATCTTTTGTGCTGCATCAATAAATTGTGGTGAATTGATGATCAATGCCCCACCTTCTCCACAGTGAACATTCTTTGTCTGGTGAAAACTCACAATTGCCAGATCACCAAAAGAGCCCAGAGACTGGTTCTGGTAAACAGTTCCTATTCCTTGAGCATTATCTTCTATCAGGATCAAAGAATGTTTTCTGCAGATTTCTTTTACCTGATCTATATTATCTGACATCCCGGCATAATTGACGGCAATAACGGCTCTCGTTCTCTTAGTAATCAGCTTTTCCAGATCATTTTCAGCCAGATTTCTTGTTGATGCCTTGATGTCACACCACACCAGATTTGCCTTCCGAAGCGCAAATGCCGATACCGTGCCCACATGAGCAAAAGATGGCAGAATTATTTCATCTCCTGGCTGAATCTCTAAAAGTTCGGCAGCAATATTTAAAGCCGAACTGCCGGAAGAAGTCAGCAGCACTTTTTGTGCCTGAAATATTCCAGTAAGTGTTTCTTCACATTTTCGGAAAAACTCTCCATTCCCACAAAAATATCCGCTTTTGAGCACTTGATCAAGATAGCCCCGCTCAGTACCCAGCAGAAGGGGTTCATTGAATATTATCATATCTGCTTTCCCCAGATATAATTAGTGCTTTTATTTCCCTTATGAAATATCAGGTCAAGAATAGAAACTCTGGAAAAATAATTTTCCCAAACCTGATCATATTCCGGATACTGCGGATATTTGAAAAATTCCACATTTATTCCCGCCTCCCGATATATATCTTCCTGCAAATAATCTCTGGCAGAAGGTCCTGTTATATATATATCTGCTCCCAAAGCTTCCACAATGTTCAGCAGCCTACTGCTTTTATCAAGGGAAGTTAAAAATTTTCTATCATCATAAAACAGGGTCTTTATGCCCAGAATTTGAGATATTTCCCTGATCAGAGTCTGATTAAGTTCCGAAATATTTGTCCAGTGCCTGGAATATATTTTTTCTAAAATTGGAAAATACTCCTCAAAACAGGCGCATTTACTATAGAATTGCCGCAAGGTCTTAGGATGGTTTTTCTGCCACCTGTAATCGGCAATTACTGCTTTATTGATTGGAGTGTGACTTTGTGCGTGAACTGGTACTGTTAACCATACTGTACCCTTTGGAGTTTTAATTAAATTACGGTTGCGCCAGTCCCTTCTTGTATATTGCACAGAATCCAAAAAAACAAAATAATCCACAGATTGGATAATATGAAAATATCCTTTCCAAGGCAGATAATTAGATTGAATGATAGCCACACGGCTCATAAAGCTCTTCTTAAAAACCGGGCAGGATTGCCAACCCAGATATCTCGCTCGCCAATATCCTGCAATAATACCGATCCCATACCCAGAGTAGAATATCTTTTAAGGATAAGATGCTCACGCACTGCTGCATTCAGCCCAATATGTACCCCTTCCTCTAGCTGGACATGAGAACTAAGGCAGCATTGAGCAGCCAGATGACAATGAGAAGCTATAACAGTATTATGTCCCACAGAAGAATTCACCATCAAAAGACTGCAATCTCCTATCACAGCTTCTGATGATACTGAGACCTGGGGCATGATTATCACACCCTTTCCAATTATGGCAGAGGATGCCACATATGCCAGAGGATGAATAAAAGTGTACAAGGCTTCCAAAGGTATATTCAAACTTCTGAAAAGCCCAATACGCTCCTCCTGTCCGTCAATACGGTATATGGAATACACAAACCTGAAATTCTGATTTAAATAATACTGCACATCTGCTAAACTGCCTAGCACCGGATAACCAGCTATCTTGTCGCCTTTATCCTTTCTGTCATTCAGGAAACCAGCTATTCTGGCATCACTAAAGCCCAGCACACAGGCATCGGAGATTGCATCGGCAATAACGCTGCCATCACCTTCCCCGCCAATGATTATTATATTTTTATTCATTCTGATCTTCTCCATAAATTTCTTCTATACAAAATTCGGGAATAAATTTACTATTCTGCTTTATTATGGACAACCGGCAATAAGGCAATATCCTGCAAAGAGCCAGATGCCACATAGTCCTAAAAGTATAATTGCTTTTCTGTGAATTTCTTTCCTCCCGAGGCAGAGGAATTGTCTTCCAGCTATATCCCGATGCATGAATAAAACTGAGTACTGTTCCGGGAGTTTGCAAAGCCTCATCTAATTGATCAAGACATTTTTTTTTCATGATCCTGAATACCCCTGTCTGACTGGGAAATCTCAATCTGGTCAATAGATTAGTAAAAATATAAAATAAATATGAACAGAAATTCCGCCATAACGATCTGTTTTTACGCTCTTTGGTTGCTATGATCATATCTTCATCAACCTGCCTGATCTTAATGTACAGCGGAAGTATATCTTCCGGTTTATCCTGCAAGTCAGAATCCATTACTACTATATATGCTCCATTTGCCTTCAATAAACCTGCTGCTATCGCATTTGACTGACCATAATTTCTTGTCAGTTTAATGATCTTAACCACCGGAAATTCTTCCTGTAGCTTCCGCATCAAAGCCAGAGAACCATCTGTAGAGCCATCATCTATCAAAATGATCTGATATGACTTATTCAAAGCTTTCAAAGTCTTTTCCGTCCTAAATACATATTCTTTGATTGTGTCTAACCCATTAAATACCGGAGCTACTATTGATAATTCAATTGATGTCATTCTCTTACTCCCGAAAATGAAATGTGTCCTGCCAGACTGTAAATCCCTCCGATCAAAGCAGGAATTCCGGTCTGAATAAAAAAATTAAGTATTGATAAAGTTATCAGTGAGTGAGCAGGTACTCCAAGTTGCTGATAAAAATAAATAAATGCTCCTTCACGAATGCCAAAACCACCAATCGTAAAAGGCAAAAGAGAGATCACCTGAATTATGGGAACCAGGCAGAAATGATTGAGCATCGGCAGATCATAACCCATAAACCGGAAAAGACTATAAATCACAATATAGCTCATCACCTGCACGGAAAAAATAAATAGGCAGGCTAAAATAAGTTTTCCTTTTTCAGCAGTCTGCCAGGAAAATAGCAGCATCTGGATAAAGCGTTGTACTCGTTTAAATATACTGTTTCCAGTCACTGGTTTTTTCAGCCCCGGCATCAAAGCGATCAAGGCTACCAGACCAATCATCACCGAAAGCAAAATAATCAGTATTATCCGCAGATTTCCTGTCTGAGGATGTCCCAGAAAAAATCCGGCTGCCAAAGCAGTTGTTAGCAAAATCAAAACTCCAAAATATTTTTCCAGTACTATTGATCCTATCGTTTTTTCCTTGATCTCTGGATGTTTGTGCGCTATCAATGCCATGCGGATGAAGGCAAAACCATCCCCAGATGGCAGCATCGCACCCCAGAAGATGGATAAGAAATTTATCTTGATCAGTTCCATTAGCTGTATTGCAGGAACTCTGACCGCTTTTAACACTGCCTGCCAGCGACATCCCGCCAGAAGCGGAGTGATAAAAACTGCATTGAAAATACATGGCAACAGCCATAAGGGCATCCGGGCATCCGCTGCCAGTAAATTAAACGAATACCCCCAATGAATCACCAGATAGCCAAGCAGCAATATCGTAACTGCTAGTTGCACTAATTTAAGGATCTTTTTTCTACCTGTCACCCCAGTATCTCCCACATCCGCTGCAAAGAACTTAAAGACTTTTTCCCTGTTTCCCCATCAAGATTTATCTCATACTGCTCTTCTGCCAGTGCTTTAGCAACCATATCCAGACTGATCAGTTTCATATCTTCGCAGACCATCCGTGAACTTAGCGGTACCAGAAGCTTTTGAGGATATCGCTTCCGTAACTGGTCATATAACCCAGTTTCTGTTCCCAGTATCACCTTGTCATGCTCATTAACGTAATTTATCATTTGACTGGTAGATAATACTTCATCTGCCAGCTTGCATACTTCTAAGCGGCATTCAGGATGTACCAGTAGCGAAAAATCAGGAAATTGCGCTTTGGTTTGATTTGCTTCCACAAAACTTATCTGATGATGCACATAGCAATTGCTATCGAGCATGATCAATTTTCTTCCCGTCTGATATTCCACCCATTTCCCGATATTACTGTCCGGTATAAAAATTATCTGTTTATCTTCCGGTATTGCCTGCACTATCTTCACACAATTGGCAGATGTACAAGTAATTGTACTTTCTGCTCGCAATTCTGCTGCGGAATTTACATAACAAACCACTTCAGCCGCAGGATGTTTTCTCTTAAGCTCACGCAATTCCTCAACATTATTAAGATTTGCTAACCGACAATCAGCATAAGGATGCACCATTAACACCTTTTTATCAGGATTAAGCAATTTTGCCGATTCTCCCATTATCTTTATACTGGCAACCAGTACTTTTTCGGCATCTGAATCCGCAGCCTTTAAAGCCATTTGCAGTGAATCACCCACATAATCTGCGATGTCCTGCACATCAGTATCCACATAGTTATGAGCTATGATAAAATAGTTATGCTCCCGCTTCAATGAAATTATCTTTTCCTTTGATCTGGTAATCTCAGCTTTAGATGTCCCGTACATTAATGCTCCTTATAGTTCTGGATTTACGATTTTTGAAATTATAAATGGCGCTTTACCACCAGCAGTTTTCTCAAGCTGCATTACTATCTCAAAATCTAGCTTCATTTCACTTCCTATCCGTTTGCGTAGTCCAACCTCTAACACTTCCTGTGATTTATTATCATAACTCTCATCCACAATTATACGCACCAGAAGATGGTCTGTGGCATCTTGAACGCACTGTGACATGATAACGCCCTTTGCCTGATCCACTGAATGAGACATCACTGCTCCCAGTATTCTACCATCAGACGTCCAGATCGCATCACATTCCTTACCGAATATCTCATCCACTCTTCTGAATGCTCTACCGCAGGTACATTCCACCTTTGAAAGCTGCACTGCATCTCGCGTGTTATAGCGGATCAATGGCATCATATAATTATAATAATTTGTCCCCACCAGCATTCCTTTTCCCAATGTTGGCTTCCCCCCATCATCCACTATTTCCATATAGGCAAAATCTTCTATCAGATGCAGACTGCCTTTTTCGCATTGTGAGATCATAGCACTGCATTCGTGCATAGAATAAAAATCAAAAATCGGGCAGTCATAATAATCTATCAGCATTTTGCGCCTTTCAACCGAGAGTTTCTCTCCATAAGTTATTATACTCTCCGGTGAAGGAAATTGTTTGCCGGCTTCCTCAGCAAATCTCGCGATCATCAAAATATCAAAAGAAAAACCAATTATGGTCTTCACCGGTTTTCTGATTATCTCTTCTGCCAGACGCATAGCAGAATCTTTACTCAGCCTGTTGGAATCGAAGCGGATCACATTATAAAACTTATCTGATTGAAATTCCGTATTTTCGAAATAATAACTTTGCACCATGAGCGTCCGCTGGCGCAAACGGTATCCTGCCCAGAAAAAGCTCCGCAATAATGCAGCAATTTTATTTGCCTGCACGTGATCATTCAAGGCAAAGTGCAAAGGCGTTCCCGTTGATCCACTGGTTGAATCCCAGATAATATTCCTGTTGTTTGCTTCATCAGATAATAATTCACCTTTCCTTGTCCGTACTGTTTCCTTATCCAGTAGTGGAATTTTATCCATATCTTCAATTCCTCTGAATTTATCCGCTTCAAACCCTATATCCCTGAACATCTTATGATAGTAAGGTACATGTTTAGCTGCATATCTTATCAGACGTTTTAAATGCTCATTCTGGTAGATTCTCAGCTTCTCTACATTCCAGTACTGTGACCGTCTATAGAAAATGTGTCTGTCTAAAACCTTCAACGGCAGTTGATAAATTGATTTTTCCACAATTTAACCTCTCGATCTTTCCCAGTTTTCTATTAATTTACTGCGGTCTAATATATATTTTGCTCTTTTCAGCATCGGCGGCCCTATAAAACGATCATTGATCAAAGCCACTCCCCTCTCTTCGGACTTGGCTATATCAGTTAACCGGATGATCTCCTCTGCCTCTTCAACTTCTGCACGTGAAGGTGTGAAATACCGGTGTACAATCTCGATCTCTTTGGGATGCAAAACCAGCATCCCTTCAAATCCAAGTTTTTTTGCCACCTCAAGGTTTCTCTCCAAATCCTCCAGATCATGAACATTTACATGAACCGTATCTATGGGAATTATCGAATTTGCCCGGGCAGTGATCGCTATTTGTGCCCTCGGAAAAAATAGACTATCACCTCTCTTGTCATGTATTCCCCGCAAATCTGTGATAAAATCCTCACAGCCAAAGGCTATAGCTATCACCCGTTCTGTAGTCTGACAAATTGCCTCCAGATGTACTATACTCGAACAGGTTTCTATTATCGGAATAAGTTTGAGTCTATTGGCTTTTAACCCGTTCTTCGCCTCTGCTTCACTGATAAGTCCGTCTATATAACGAATATCACTTTCAGTAAAAGCCTTAGGAAACATAAAACCCGTTATAGTTAATTGACTGAATATTCGCACCTCTTCCGGCAATAATCCGCTTTCACGGTCATTTAACCGGATAAATATGTGATAACGACTGAATATCCCCTCTTTGATCAATTTACTACAAAGAATTCTTGCTTTCAGCTTATTACCTGCCGGTACTACCGAATCCTCCAGATCAAGTATTATAGCATCCGCCTGAGTGGTGGCAGCTTTGCGCAAAAGCTTCTCCCGATGACCGGGTACAAAAATTAGCGAACGCAATACGATGTCATTCACTGCTCATCCTCACCGGAATAAGCACACTCCTAATAAAAGTTAGCACAAGCTGATCCTTTTGATTATAAGCAGAAGTTTTGACCTGTACAATTCCCCGGTCAGGTTTTGATCTTGATCTTCTCACGTTCAGTATCTCAGACTCAGCCCGAATTGTGTCTCCTATAAATACCGGTGCAATATGCTGAACCTTTTCATAATCAAGATTTGCTATCGCCTTGCCACTGATATCTCTCACACTTAAACCCACTGCCAGTGAAAATACCAGCGTGCCAACTACTACCTGCCTGCCAAATTCCGTTCCCTCTGCATAATTCTTATCTATATGCAGCGGATGATGATTCATCGTTAATAAACAGAATAAATTGTTATCACTCTCAGTTATCGTTTTTGCTGGCTCATGGATTATTTTTTCTCCTGTTTGAAATTCTTCCAGATTTCTGCCATAAGATGATTCCATATCAGTCTCCTTTCTCCCTAACTGTTAGCGCTTCCTTTGTTACACCCAGTGATAATCTGCAAACTATTAAATTCAAACTTTTCTATTTTATTTGTCAAGCAGAAAAATTTATTGCCTGTTTTCTTGATATTTCCTTCCTGCCTGTTTTTTCTACCCTGGCTGTAAAAATAGGTTATTGTCATAATGTTCTCTATATCCTTGCTAAAACACCTTTCATAGCTTCAAAATGTCTTTTTTATCCTCTTCAACTCTATCCTAAGTGCAACAACTCAACCCGGCATAACTTAAAAAATGTCATGCCGGTTGAGTTGTTATACCTTAAACCTAACCTGAGCGATACCCTTTTGTTAATATCACTAATCTATTTGGCATCTTGAAGTTGTGAAAATTTTTGAAATACCTAAAGGTATTCCTGCAATTTTTCGCAACTCAATTTGCACAAAGA
>JAVCCT010000254.1 GCA_030765325.1 Candidatus Stygibacter frigidus
AGTGTAACTATAAGCTTTCGAATTCAATCTGAAGCCAGAAAAATCCTCAAAAAAAGTGAAGAACCCGATGAAAGATATTATGCCATTTTAGGTTTACAACTGGCAGAAGCAGATACAAGTGAAACCAATCTCCTCGTAAAGGAAATAGTCAAAAACTTCCCTGCCTCAAAAGCCTGCTTTGAATTTGCCCAGACAGAATTTTATGATCTTATTTACCCCGTCTGGGATGATGATCATGAGAAGATCATTATCATTGAAGACCTGCTGCAGAAATATCCATCCACACCCTGGAAACGCACAATGTATCAATATCTCTGCTATTCTCTGGCAAATGTGGGTGATGCCGGGATGCTTAAACAATATCTGCAGGATTGGCGGGAAGCTTTCCCCTGGGATTATCTGCCCTGGTATGTTTCAGCTGCTAATTATCAATTGATGGAAGCAGAAGAATCCACTTCCCTGCGATTTGCCCAAAAAGCATATCAATTGAGTCTTTCACCTCTTAAACCAAAATTCTACCCCGAACAGGAATGGCTGCTGGAAAAAAGATCAGCCAAAATCCTCTCTGCCTACACACTGGGTAATATTTATATAGATGCAAAGAACTATGCAATTGCAGATTCCATTTTAAATGATGCTATTGAGAATAACCTGCTGGGCATTGATGATGAAACTACCACTTACAGACTCAATTATGCTCTGGCAAAATCCTATAATGATCAAAACTTGAAGGATAGAGCTATAGATCAGTGCTGCAAAGCGCTAATTGCTGGTGATAGCAGAAACAGATACTCACCAATGGCAGACAGCCTGCTCATGAAAATTACTGATAATGATCCTACCCTGCAGACCAGCAGAAAACAGGCACAATATCAAGATGTCACTTTCACCGATGTCACAGCAAAAATGGGTTTAGAAAATGTCAGTGGAAGTCGTATTGCCTGGGGTGATTTTGATAATGACGGCTGGGAAGATTTTCTGCTTAGCGGAGGCAGGCTTTTCAAGAACCAGAAGGGAAAGAAATTTATCGACATAACCAGGGATGTTTTTGCTGAACAGGTTACTTTTGGTGGTGCTCTCTGGGGTGACGTTGATAATGATGGTGATCTTGATATCATCACCAAAGATCCTGAAAATATCTGGATTAACACTGATCAACATTTTTACCGCTACCAGCGTCCTTCTGACTTTGTTGATAATGGAGTATCATCAGAAGGTATGGCTGTTGCTGATCTTAATAAAGATGGATATCTTGATATTTATCTGGCAAATTATGAAGGTAATAATAAGTTTTTCACTGATCAATTATTTTTTGGGTTAGGAAATGGCAGTTTCAATGATATCACCTATAAAGCCGGAGCCATAGCTGCTAATGATAAAGCGCTGGCAGGGCGGGGAGTAAATATTGGAGATTATAATAATGATGATCTGCCAGATATATATGTGAGTAATTATCGCTTAAATCCTAACCTGATGTTCGTAAATCAAGGGAAAGGTATTTTTAAAGAAAAATCCCGATATTTGGGTATTGCCGGTGAAGAAACAAGCGGCTGGTGGGGTCACACGATCGGCAGTGAATGGGGGGATATTGATAATGATGGTGATTTTGATCTGATCACCTGTAACCTTGCCCATCCCCGCTACCTTGACTTCTCAAATAAAACTAAACTCTATATCAATAGTGGCTATCCAGATTTTACCTTCCAGGATATCAGGGCTGATGCAGGAATCAGATATGAAGAAACTAATTCCGAACCCGCTTTTGGTGATCTGGATAATGACGGATACCTTGATCTATATATCACTGATGTTTATGAAGGACGCCGTTCTTTCCTTTACATGAGTAATGGTGATTATACTTTCCGGGATGTCACATGGCTTTCAGGCACCAGACATTTTAATGGCTGGGGAGTTGCTTATTGTGATTATGATAAAGATGGAGACCTTGATATGCTGGTTGCTGGCGGAAATATCCAGCTGTTTCGTAATGACACCAAAAATGATAATAACTGGCTGCAAATCTGCATTCAGCCGGAACGCGGAAAAATCTTTATCGGAACCCGCATTACTATTTCAGGACGTGATCTCATCCTTACTCGTGAAATCCAGGGTGGAAAGGGTACCACAAACCAGCATTCCTTTATCCAGCATTTTGGCTTGGGTAATCGTAAATCTGGTCTAACTCTTACTGTGGAATTTCCCTCAGGAAGAATCATGGAAACTGTAATCAAAGACATAAATTGCCGTTATACTATTAAAGAGGGTAAATGAAATATAAAATTAGAAGCAAAAATCTCTTAATTGATGAGTATTTTAAAGTCGAAAAGGTTAATGTCGAATTTGATCAGCATTTCTCTGATCAGCCTGTAGAAGTTCAAAGATTTAATCTGATCAGAGGCTATGCAGTGGCTCCCCTTATCTATCATCGTGAAAAAAAAGCTATTATCATGGTCAGACAATTTCGCTATTCCACAGCAGAAGCCGGTCATCCCTGGCTGGTGGAAATTCCTGCTGGGCTGGTGGAAAAAGGTGAAGACCCATTGGTAGCCGTGAAACGGGAAACGATTGAGGAAACAGGTTATAAAGTAGATAAATTTGAAGAGATTTCACGCGTCTTTGTTGCTCCAGGGTGCACTGATGAACAGATCATCTTATATTATGCAGAAGTTTCTGAATCAGATAGGATCTCAGCGGGTGGTGGAGTCCCTGAAGAACATGAGGATATCAAACTTATCTTCCTGCCAATAGAAGATATTCAGTCTGCCATTGATCAAGGTAAAATCCTCGATGCTAAAGCAATTATTGCCTTCTACTGGTTCCTGCAGCATAAAATGTAACCAATTCCAACTCCCAAAATATAACTATACAAAGCCGATAGCTCCTAAAAGGATTCTAATCTTCTTGAGGATGGTAGAGGGAAAGTGAATCGATTACTCTTCCAAGTTTCAGACTAAAGAAGGCTGCTGTCACAAAAGTG
The DNA here is from genome assembly GCA_030765325.1 of Candidatus Stygibacter frigidus. GTDB lineage: Bacteria > Cloacimonadota > Cloacimonadia > Cloacimonadales > TCS61 > Stygibacter > Stygibacter frigidus. Next base: position 2,978 of record JAVCCT010000254.1, read on the forward strand.
AAAGTTGCCAGGATAAATACTGCCTGATAATTGAATATCTTCATCACTATGAAACCGATAAGCGGTCCAAAGATCGCCCTTACTCCCGTGAGAGTAACGTGTACGCTTTGAAACATCGGAGCTTCTTCTGGTCCGGCAAAATAGATGGAGCCAATATTCCAGGATATATAGATACCTGCCATCGCAATTCCATTAAAAAGAAAGGCAAACATTACCAGATATGGTGCATAAATCCAGTCAGTAAAAAAACTGGCGATGAATAGTGACAGCGGATAGAAAGCCAAAGCAAAATATGAAATCCCGGCAAATTTACCAGGATTGACCAGATCAGAGAGTTTGCCTGCTAAAGGTGCCAGAAAGAGTATTCCTAACTTGGCGATCACACTTTTAGATATGAACATCTGGGAATAATTCATACCCACAGCATCAACCATAAATTTGGGTATAACCGGTAAGATCATCATAAAGGCAAGTCCATAGATGAAATAATTTATTTCAAACCTCCTGAAAAGAGGATTGTCTCTGAGCACTTCTATACTGCGATGGATAGGACCAATGAGGAATTCCCTGAAATTGATCGGTTTCAGATTTGCCGGAACCTGCTTAGTGATTTTAGTCTGAGCATAGAAAAGCGATGAAAGTAAACCAAAAATTCCTATTAGAGCAAAAATATGTCGAAACCAGTCTTCATTAATGTCCAGCATATAACCCGCCAGCCAGGCAAAAACTACTACTACTGCATTTTCTAAACTCGCTGCAATGCCAAACAGTCTACCCCTGTTTTCCAGTCCGAAACCATATCGATAAAGTGTACTTTGAGCCGGACTTTGCATGGAATTGAACGCAAAAAATATCAGCATGATCAATAAGTAACCCCACCAGTTATGCACCCAGAACATAAAAATAAGAACCAGTCTGCCCACGAAACCCAGAATATAATAGTATCGTGAAATACTGGCTGAGCGTTCCATAAGCTTTCCCCACCAGATCGATAGCAGATTGGAAAGAGGCCAGATCATCACTAATATGGTCACCTGCCAGTCAGCAGCAGCAAGCGCTTTTTTAGCAACAATTTCCTGGAACTGGTAAGATGCACTCACAAACCCCCGAAAAAAAACCGCGAGCAGGATCATTGTGAAAGCATAACGCTCCTGTTGCGTTAATTTCATCAGCATTCCTTAGCATTACTTGGGAAAATTCCCTATTAACCAGTGGTTATATGCTGATAATTTTGTAAAGCGATTTG
>JAVCCT010000222.1 GCA_030765325.1 Candidatus Stygibacter frigidus
ATGCAATATTGGGGATTTTTATCTGGATGAAGGCAAAGTGATATTCGTGATGGACAAATCGCCATTTTATGCAGAATCAGGAGGTCAAGTAGCTGATACCGGCTTCGTGAAAGGTGAAGAATTTGTGATCAGAGTCCAGGAAGTTCAGAAGGACAATGATATATTTATCCATCAGGGGACTATCCTCAAAGGTGAACCCCAGAAAGGTGCAGTAATTGCCGAGATAGATGGTGACCGAAGAATGCGGATAATGCGTAATCATACCTCCGCTCATCTGCTGCAAGCCGCTCTGCGAGAAGTGCTTGGAGAGCATATTCAGCAAAAGGGTTCTTATGTGCATCCTGACCATCTTCGCTTTGATTTCACTCATTTTCAGCAGACTTCTGCCCGTGAACTGGCGATGGTGGAAACAATGATCAACGAAAAAATACGTGAATGCATGCCAGTGAAAAAAGAAGTTATGAATATTGAAGATGCCAAAAAGAAAGGAGCACTTGCGCTATTTGGTGAAAAATACGGTGATATTGTAAGAGTAGTGAGTATAGATGAATTCTCCAAGGAATTGTGTGGAGGTACTCATCTTGATTTCACTGGGCAGATAGGTTATTTTAAGATCATGTCTGAAAGCTCTATTGCAGCTGGTATTCGCCGGATTGAAGCAACTACCGGTGATAATGCAGAAAAATGGATAAACCGGATAGATGACATTTTATCAGAAGCAGGTCGCCTTTTACACAGTGCTCCCAAAGACTTGAATGATAAAATTGCTAAGCTGCTGGATGATAATAAACAACTGCAGAAAACTATTGAATCCATGGAGCAAAGGGTAGCAGGCAATCAGCTTGATGATCTGGTGGCAAATGCAAAAGAGATCAATGGCATTAAATGCGTAATAGGTCGCATCAAAATAAAAAGCAGCAAGGAAATGCGTCCGCTGGGTGATCAGATGCGGGATAAACTCAAGGGTGGGATCAGCATACTGATAGCTGATGTAGATAATAAAGTTTCTATCCTGGTAATCGTATCAGCAAACCTTACTGCAAAATACCAGGCAGGTAAAATCGTTAACCAGGTGGCAGCAATAGTAGGTGGGAAAGGTGGCGGCAGACCAGATATGGCACAGGCTGGTGGAAGAGACGTAGCTAAAATAGATCAAGCACTGCAAAAAGCCAGAGAATTTATAGCTTCTATCTAACTCCCGAAATATAATTAGTGCAAAAACTGAAATTTTACACTTTACATCATAAAACTGCCAGTTCATGACATTATATGTTCCGTTTATCGCATTTGTTTTGACCTGTCACTGATATTGAGTAGGATAAGTACATCGGAGGAAACTATGAAAAATATTATTTTTGTACTTATGTGTATTTGGATAGTGAATTGTGCTGCCAATATCCATGATGAAATCAGTCTGGCAGAAGCAGAAGCTGCGAAAGGTAATTTGAAAGAAGCAACATCGATGATGAAAGAAGTAGTGAATACTCATCCGGAATCAGCAGATGCCTATGCTCAATACGGCTTATATTTGAGCCAGCGTGCCGGACAAGAAAGCATGATGGAGGCTGGGATGCTTACCAATAAAGCTTTTACCCAGTTTAATGAAGCCCTGGTGTTAGAACCTGGACATGTGAAGGCATTGCTCAATCGTGGAATTCTGGGAGTAAATATTCCCAAATTTCTGGGTAAATTAAAACAGGGAATAGCTGATCTGGAAAATGTGCAAAAACTTTATGGCTCAGACCAGCAATTATACATGGTAACGAGTTACTATCTGGGAATTGGATATCAGAAAGCTGGAAATGCTGAAGCAGCAAGAGCAGCAATGAAATTTGTGGTAACTTATGGAAGAGATACTCAGTTTTACTCACAGGCAAAAGCAATTTATGATGAATTACCAGTAATAGATGAAGAAACGTCTGAGGGTAGTTATGATCAAGGTATGAAGAGTATGGAAGCTGGAGATATGGCTGATGCAGTTGTTCATTTTCGTCAGTCAGCAAAAGAGAATCCTGATAACCTGGAACTGCACCTGCTGCTGGCACAAACTCTGGGCTCATTAGCTGAGCAGGGCTATGATGAAAGCATTCAGGATGATGTAACAACCAGAGCTGGCATTGCCAATGAAGTATTTGAAGTGCTGTCTCACTGTGTGGAACTTGCTCCCGATAGTGAAGAAATACGCTTTTTACGCGGCTCAGTAGCTATCAATCTGCCTTTTTTTGTTAATAGTTTGGAAACAGGAATACAGGATCTTACCTACCTGGCAGAAAATAGTAGCTCCCAAGAAATGCGAACCAAAGCAAATTTCTTGAAAGAACAGGCAATTCTAACCCGAAAGGTTAATGAATTAGCGGAAAAAGGCTATCTGGCAGAAACAGAGAGTGAAAAAGAAGAACTCTTAACACATTTTATTGAGACTACAAGCCCAGTGCAACAAACGGCACCAGAAGGTGACTATCTGCAAGTAGTTATCAGATTGGGGTATAGAGATCAGATCGAGCCCCAAACAGCGGTGTGGATAGAAGATAATGAAGGTAATTATCTCAAGACGTTGTATATTTCAGGTTTTGCTGCTTCTGTAAAAGAAAAGCAGAAACATCTTCCACAATGGGCAGGGAAATCTAAATTTGAAGGTGTTGAAGCTGTTACATCAGCCAGTATTAATTGTGGCAGGCATACCTTTTACTGGGATTTTGTGGATAATAAAGGCAATATTTACTTAGAAAAAGAATTCGTAGTTTGCGCAGAAATCTGCCACTGGCCCCATGTTCAATATAGTAAGCAGGAATTAAAAGTAAATCTTGCCGAAGGTAGCGAATTTAAGCTTAGCAGTTTAGACTTTTTAATCCCAGAAATAAGAGCCGTTGTGAAAAGAGAAAAAAGATAAACGCGGTTAACTATGAAAAATATATTAACCTTCATCCTGATCAACCTGGTAATCAGTATATTACTCACACTTCTAAGTGGCTTTGAAGATTTAAGCCAGGTGATAAGGAGATTTCTGATCAACCTGTTATACTCAAATAGTATAGGATTTGCTATCATGTTTAGTCTGGTAACATTTAATCTCACAGGTTTGCCTAAATTTTTCAAGATATTGTTTACAGCACTTTTGATCATGGCTGGGGGAGCAATAGGCGGAATTATTGGCACATTTCTCGTCTCTGAAATATTGAATGTGCAAGTATATTTCTTCAAGTCAGCAAATCTGATAATTTTTCTATCTATCAGCCTTATATTTGGAATAACTGGTTATACGATATTTTCTCTGATACACAGAGCCGAAACAAATAAAATCAAATATTGGAAAGAAAAGCAGGCTCGAACACAATTGGAGCTCAGTTCCTTAAGAAGTCGCATAAATCCGCATTTTTTATTTAACACTCTGAATTCTGTTACCGGATTGATCTACTCAAACCAGGCAAAAGCAGAAGAAATGATCGAGCAATTAGCAGAGCTTCTTAGATATAATCTGCAAATGACCGAGTATTCATTGATCAACCTTAATTCTGAGTTAAAAGCTATTACAGATTATCTAAATATTGAGAAAATCCGCTTTGGAGAACGCCTGGAATTCAAGATTGATAATAAAATTGACAATTTGCAGCTCCCGCCTCTACTTCTTTTAACCTTGGTAGAAAATGCGACTAAACATGGTATAGCAAAAAATATTGAAGGTGGCAAAATAGAAGTTCTGCTATCTGAAACATCTGAGAAATTTATCTTAACCGTATTCAATACAGGGAGCAGATTAAATTCCCGATATTCTGAAGGTACTGGACTTTCCACCCTGCGTGAGCTACTCAGAATTCAATATCATGAAAATGCCATATTTACATTATCTGCAGAATCTGGTGGCACTTTGGCGAAAATGGAAATCTTTAAGGGAGGAAAACTTTGAAATATAGTACTTTTTTAGTAGAAGATGAACCTGTAGCCATGCAGAATCTGGAAAGGCTGCTTAGTAATCACACCAGTAAACTGGAGATTATTGGCAAAGCATCAAATGGTATAGATGCTTTAGAAGCCATTAACAAATTGAAACCAGATATTGTTTTCCTCGATGTCCAAATTCCCGGTCTAACTGGTTTTGAGGTACTTGCCAAACTTGAGCATTTACCACTGGTTATATTCACCACAGCATACAGTGAATACGCTTTAAAGGCATTTGATACCCATGCAATTGATTACATATTGAAGCCGATAACTCAGCAGAAAATTGAAATTGCCTTAAA
>JAVCCT010000070.1 GCA_030765325.1 Candidatus Stygibacter frigidus
AAGGCGGTTTATTTCTGTGGAGCTGGCTCCTCTTCGCAAAGACTTCCAGTTAAGAAGTATCCTGCCCTGTGGTGTTCGGACTTTCCTCTTCACCGCAAGCGGTAAAGCAGATATATGATCCTCTCCGACAGTTTAATATCAATCTTCTTTATTTAACACTATTATTCGGCTGCAACTCTCACAAAAAAGTATCTTTTCTCCTTCATGAAGCTCAACCATTACTTGAGGACGTATCATGAATCCACAACCCCCACAAGTATTTCCTATATTATAAACCAATGCTTTTCTATGTCTATTTTTTATCAATGTTGCGTATTTTTTTACTATCGGCATGGGAAGTTCTTTTGCAAGCTCTTTTCTCTCTGATCGGATTACTTCCATATCTTTGTTGACTTCTTTGATCTCATTCTCAAGCCTTTGTTCATTCTCTGCTAATTCCTGCTTAGCTGATTTCAAATCATCCTCAAAGCCCTGTTGATTAACTCGCAAATCTTCCTGATCCTCCATCAGTTCTACTATCTCATCTTCCAGATCTTCGTTTTTCTTCTCCAGATGACTCACTTCTTTATTTAATGCTTTGTATTCCTTATTCGTCTGGATTGTCAATAACTGATTCTGATATTTCCCCATCATATCTTTGTTACTGCGAATTTCAAGCTCAAGCTTATCCTCTTCTTTCTTGTTATTTTCTATTTCTTCTTTTACTGTTTTAAGCCCTGATTCGGCGGTTGCTACATTTTTCTTCAAATTACTTAATTGTTTTGGCAGGTTTTCTATTAATACCTGTAATTTACTGATCTCATCGTCCCGCTTTTGCATTTCAATTAAAATCTCTAATTCTTTACGCATTATTTGACCTCCTCAAATATCAAACTGATATCCAATGATTTATATGAATGGGTCATTGATCCACTGGATATAAAATCTACTCCAGTTTCGGCTATCTGAGATATTGTGGCTAAACTCACATTTCCAGATGCTTCCAATTCCACCTTTCCATAAAATTTCCCTACTGCTGTTTTCATATCAGCAAGGCTCATATTATCTAACATCACCCGATCTACTTCACAGGAAACTGCTTCCTGCAATTCATCAAGATTTGTTACTTCCACTTCCAGCTTATGACTCATATCATGTGCCTTCACCTGCTTAACTGCATTACTGATTGAGCCCGCTGCCAAGATATGGTTTTCTTTAAGCATGATCATATCATATAAACCAAACCGGTGATTATATCCTCCTCCTGTCCGAACAGCATATTTCTCAAGCTGACGTAATAATGGAGTGGTCTTTCGGGTATCAAGCAATTTTGCCCGATTATCACCTATTGCTGCTACCATCGCTGCCGTTTGTGTGGCTATTCCACTCAGTCTTTGCAAAAAATTCAAGGCTACTCGCTCTGCTTTTAACATCGAAGCTGATGATCCTGATAATAAACAGATCACTTCTCCCTTATCAACCTTTGCACCATCTGATATCAAAAGCTCGATTTCGATCCTGCTATCCACCATTGCAAAAGTTTTGCAGAATACATCCAGTCCGGCTATTACTCCCTTCTCTTTGGCTATTAACCTGGCTGAAAGATGTTTGCCTTCAAGATGCAGACTATCTGTGGTGATATCACCATGACAAATGTCTTCTTCCAAACTTAACCTGATCAATTCTTCTATATTCATTTTAAACCAACAAAAAAAGCATCCACCTTGAGAGTGAATGCTTTTATCTTTATGCTTTCAAGAACTGGTTCAGAGCTCTCTACTTTCTTCATTATTCCCGTCTTATCTGCGGAATTAAACACCATATAAAATATCCTTAATCTATCTTTAATGGTCAGTAATTTCTCACTTGCCGTTCTGTCAATATTTTTATCCTTTGTTTTTACTCTCCTTTCTTAATACTTATGATATATTCACTTATCTATATCCTGATGACATTACATGTTCTCATCCACATGGATTGTGAGTTTACCAAGCATATTCACATAGCTGCCAAACTCATTATCATACCAGCCAAATACTTTGGCATGGGTTACGGGCATGGAAATATTATCTGTGATATTTAAACCCAGTTCACTGAGCATCGCCGAAGATAGTTTCATAAATCCTGTTCTGGTATGAGTATCATTCCCTTCAATCACGGCTGCTGCCCTGACACCGATTAGATCACTGGAAACATTCTGGCGCTCGCTATACACAAGCAGTCCCTTCTGTTTCCCATTAGCTGCCTCAGAATAGATATTATTTAAATAATCACCGGTTATCACGGGCTCCGAAGCATCATTCACATGCTCATGGAAAGTTATATTCAAACTGATCATAGATACCGTGCTGGTAGGTATGCGAACTGAATCTGCCATAAATCCAATATCTTTGATCTGCGGTAAAATCTGTTCCAGAGCTTTGGCTGCACCGGTGGAAGTCAAGATTATATTATTCATGATTGACCGGTTTTTCCTCAAGTCTTTTGCTCCACTCTGGGGAACACTGTCCAATATACTCTGAGTACTCGTGGACGCATGGATAGTGGACATTGATGCCGTAACTATTTGAGATGTTGCCTCATTTTCCAGCAGAGGCATCATCATATGAGCCAGTCCGGTTGTTGTGCAGCTTGCAGCAGAAAGCACATTATGAAGTCCCGGGTCATAATCATGATGATTCACGCCATATACGAATAATTTACTGTCATCAGGCATTCCATATGCTTTGTTTTTGATCTTAAAGGGTGCTGAACACACCACTTTTTCTGCCCCCGCTTCCAAATGCCCACGTACGCTGCCTTTCGGATCATCTGCAGGAACGGTGGGATCCAGAAATACTCCCGTGCAGTCCACAACCAGTCTCACATTTTCTTCTGCCCAGGGGATATCAAGGGGATTACGCGCATTGCGTAGAATTTTTAAGTCCTTACCGTTTACAGTTAAAAGTCCTGCTGCCCGATCTTTAATTTTAAATTCCACTTTTTTACCGGATACACCGTAAATAAATCGGTCAATGTGACCATAAGTGGAATCAGATTCAAGAGTATTGATCAGGTCTTCCAGGCTGTTTCCCACTTCCCTGCCAATATTAACAACAAAACCGTCAAAGTGACCAAGGGCTATATGGTTCCACAGGGTCAGTTTTCCAATCCTGCCAAGCCCGTTGATACCTAAGATATTTCCCATCAGAATTCTCCTTATTGTCTTATTTTTTTTAATTATTTCTTAAGTTACCTCTACTTTTTGTCAATAATTATCCTATCCCTGATATGCCATCCGCTCCGTGTGAACATCAT
>JAVCCT010000161.1 GCA_030765325.1 Candidatus Stygibacter frigidus
ATTATAGGTTTTTAAGTAATGAATTGCAACAAGAAGATAATATCAATTATTGAAGAACTGATAGAGTTATAACTGTTAATATTAGAGTTAGGATAATCATCACAAAATCTGTTGAAGCAAGTTTGTTTTGATAAAAATAAGTTCTTGTTTTATGCAGTCGAAAGGCTCTTAGTTCCAGGGAGATAGCCCGATTCTGAATATTATGAATAGCATTTGCTAATACCGGGATGAGGAGTGTTTTAAATGCTGCAAGTCGCTGCCGCAATGTGAGTTTCTTCAGTGAAATATTCCGCAAGGCAAGGGTTTCCATTTTATTATCAAAAATCCTTTTAAAAACCGGCAGGAAATGGATAGTAGCGGCTACGATAAAGCTGATTTCGTAAGGAAATTTCCGGGCATTAAGTGCTATCAGATAATCTTGAAAGGGATAATCCATCAATAATCCGGCAACTAAGATAATTAAAAAAAAGCGGAGTGAGGAGGCAAGAGCATAATTAATGCCGATATCTGTGATACGTAATAGACCATATTCAAAGATGACGTCGCCAGTTCGCCTGAAAAGCAATTGAAAAATGAAAATAATTAAGATGATTCTGCCAATTCTGGAAATGCGGTGGATCAGACTATTTCTTGCTTTTGCTGAGGGACGCAAGATAAAAAGCAGGGCAATTGTGAGAGCCAGAAGAGCAATTTGAACCAATGGTCGCTGGTAGATAACCGATATACCCGTGAGGCAGATCACTATCACTAACACAGTCCGTAGATTAATTTTGAATTGCATTTTACAAGATACTGGCTTCCAGGGTTAAGATCAGGTCTCTACCGGGTTGTGGATAGCCAGATTTTTCCTGATAGTTCTCATCAAAAGCGTTTTCTATGCCAAGCTTGACTTTGAATTTATTAAAAGTTCTATTCAGATAAAAATTATGCAGCCAGTAGGCGGGCAATATCTCATCATCACTATGCGAAATATCATGCCAGGAAGCATCATATACAAAAAATATATCATAAGGCAGCATAACTTTCTCATTGATATTAATTATGTTCTGCGGGTTTTCATATAGCGGTCTATCACTATTTTTGGCATACTCCAGATACCGGTATTGAATATTATGTTCCAGCACAAATTTAGATTTAAAGGCAGCCTCAAAGCCATAACTATTCACCTGATCAATATTCTCATACAGGGAATAACTTGAGTAATACACCTTTTCCACCATATCATTTACGGCATTATAAAAAACAGAAATATCAACATTACCGGCAAATGAGCCAGCTGCAAATGGCTGCTGAGTGGAAATTTCATACTTCCAGGCACTTTCTTCCTTAAGCTCAGGATTACCAGATGATTCAGAGAAAAGCTCATGCAGAGCTGGGTAATTCACATTATTGGAAACAGCCAGATTATATTGCCCAAAGGAATCTGTTTTGTAGAAAACCCCCAGGGAGGGTTCAATATGATATATCCAGTTATCTCTCTGGTTCTGGTAAAATACTGATAATCCGCTGCCAAAAGTAAGCTTCAATTTTGCTAAGTCAATCTCCATCTGGCAGAAAGGATTCTGGAGCAATTGCCAGTTACCTGTCCACACCTGATACTCTCCATTATCCTGGCGATTAAAAGCCTGCTTTTCAATTCTATAACCCGCAATCAGGTCATAATTATCCTGCTCAAGGGAGTATTTAAACACACTGCCAATATTTGTGCTCAACAATCGTGAATTAAGCCTCATCTCAGAATAATCCGGGTAATAGTAGGTTTGATATATATCATCATAACCATCATAATAGATACTGCAGGAAAGTTTCTGATTCCAACCCAGGATGAAATCTCCCTGAGTGCTGAACTGGTATCTTTTCCAATCCACAAACTTGCGAAAGATATCCTGAGGATAGGCAGGATTATAAAATTCATTAGTAGCTGCGGGTATTTGCCTTTCATCCATCAATGTGTAAGAAGCTGTGAACCCTATCTGATGAAGATCAAAAAGCTTATAATTGAGTTTGGCATGAAAGTCATTATGGCTCTGTGCAGAATTATCCCGCAACCCACCATTTTCAAGATTTACCGGCTGAAAATCTGATGATAATTGAAACCCGTCCGTTTGATAATGAGCAAGGGAAACAAGATAGTCCCAATTGCTGAATTTGTGGGCTGATGAAAGTTTATAATACATGGTATTATTTCTTTGCACCTGGAGTTTGGCTTTGATCCAGGATGAATTATCGGGTCTGGCAGAGATAATATTGACCACTCCACCCATAGTATTAGTTCCATAAAGAGCTGAGGCAGGACCTTTTATTACTTGAATTTCCTTTATATCACCTACTGGAAGTGATGATAAATCTACAGCATCAAAATAACCTCCACCCAAAGGTCTGCCATCTATCATGATCATCACATCTTCTTTATTAAATCCCCTGATGCTAAGCTCTGAGTTGCTCTTGCCACCTTTACTGATATTGATTCCAGACACATCATTCATTGCTTCGGCAATATTGGTTTCACTTTTAATATCACGCTCATCCCAGGTCTTAATATCAATTTTACCAATAGCTTGAGTGGGTTTTTCTGCCACGATACTCACACCTGCAAGTTGATATTTAGGTTCAGGATGGGTTTTCAAACTGTCAGGCTCTGCAGCTGATATAGTAATGCAATATATTAACCCTATAATTATGATCAATTTCTTCATTATTTCCTCAATAAAATAGATTTATCCTTAATTTCATAAATATTATCTGAGATATCAGCAAACAGGTCGTATCTGTGGGAAATTATCAATACCCCTTTTTGTTTTCCCTGCTCCAGGATCAGCTTTTTTAATTTCTTTTGCCTGATATTATCCAGTCCTGCCGCAGGTTCATCCAGAAGCCAAACCTTTTGCCGATTTAATAGTAGTGCCGCCAGTGCTACTCCCTGCCGCTGACCTTCAGAAAGTTCCCAGACCGGTTTATCTTTATAACTTAGCAGATCAAAGAAATCGAGAGCTTCATCAATATCTGCCCTGTTATATTGATTTGAACCAAAGCCAGATGCCCAGACCACCAGATCAAGCCAGGGGGTAGCTGCCAGCAGATTCAAAGATGAGGGTTGCTTCAGGTAAATGATCTCAGCTGCAAGGGATTGCGTATCGACTGATGAAATATCACGGTTATTGAAAAGCAATCCACCCCGATATCCAGTCTGCAAAGCAAGAAGTAATCTGCAAAATGTAGATTTACCCGAACCATTAATACCAGATAGCAAATTGACCCCTTCCAAAGGTATTTCCAGCTCAAGATCAGTAAATATTTCCTTTTCCGGAAAAGAGAAAGAAAAATTCCTGAGACTTATTAAATCACTCATACTGCACTCAGATTCAGGTTGACATCTGCCATTTTCAGTAATTTGTGATGATGATCTGCGATAATCACTGCTTTGCCTGAGGCGGCATATTCTCTGATCAATTTACAGACTGTCTCTAATCTCTCATCATCAAGTCCACTGCTGATTTCGTCCAGCAGCAGAATTTCAGGCTGCAAAGTATGAATAGCAGCCAGAGCAACCAGTTTTTGCTGTCCATAAGAAAGCTTATCTGTAGCTGCAAACCTTAGCTCTTCAATATTGAGTAATTGAAGCACCTGATCAATCCGTGATCTAATTTCTTCCTTGCTAAGACCCAGGTTTTCTGGCGCAAAAGCCAGCTCCTGCTCCACTACCGGGAAAAATATCTGATCTTCTGGCTGCTGCATCACCAGAGAAATATGAGTCGCAAGTTGCGGTTGATCAGCATTTTTGTGATCAATATCTGCCAGAACGATCTCTCCTTTGATCTCACCCTGCCGATGACGTGGGATAATGCCTGCCAGCAGGTAGAGCAAAGTAGTTTTCCCTGATCCATTATCTCCAGAAATTGCCATAATCTGCCCGGGTTCAATAGAAAGATTTAATCCTGTAAGCAGCCAGTCTTTCTGATCCGGATATTTGAACCAGAGATCATCTACATTGATAAGCTTCATTGCAGATCAATCTGAGTGATATATTTCAGCCAGCGCTGATGAAAATCATCTGATGGAATGATTAATCTCAGGTAAGACTGCTCATCTTTACTTATCATGCCAAGATACAGCGAATCAAGTTCAACTCGATCGACAGTAAGCTGAGCATTATCACTGGAAATGAAATTAAGCTTAGTCCAGCTATTATCATTTAGACAGGAGCTCAAAAAATGCTTAACAGCTATCACCTGGGCAGATTTTCCCTGTCCGGTTATCACAGTTTCAATCTCATCTTCAGGGAAACTACTAATTTCAATTGACTTCCCGGATAGCGTGACCGTTAATAATACTTCTGCAGGCACTTTATCACGATTGATAAGCCAGGATAAGCCCAGCATTACAAGCACCAGCGCCAATAAAATAATTATTATATTTTTCATAATTTCTCTTTTGAGAGTTTTATAACCTGTTTATCACCATACCAGAATTTGCAGCCATCAAAGCGAAATTTATCTGGTTCAAAGGATGTCTGAGCTTCAGTGCCGTCACTAAAAAATATTGTCATCGCACCGGAGAAGTCTTGATTATTCAGCATATCGAGCTTCTTATATTTCTCCACCTGATAGCCGTTTTTAGCTGAAGTTGCCAGATAATTATAATCCTGCATTATCCAGTTGAAAGGTGTATATATACGAGGATAATTGCCTTCTAAATCCACTTCAAACTGAATATCCCAGGAACTTTGCCAGATAGCTATTTCCTTGATATCCTTAATATTACACACAGGTGGCAGACTCGTGCTCACTGAGCTCCATCCCGGATCATCATAATGCAGGTAGATTAGCTTGAAAGCCGATTTCTCGATCAAGGCAGCAGTACCATCAGAACCAATTATTAGAGCTGCATCAGCATTGATATCAGTATTTGCAAGCAGTTCAGCAAAACACCCCTTTGTTTCGATCTCTTCTCTATGTGAGATATTACCAATAAGTGCCAAAGGAGCAGATACCAGTAGCAAATTAGTGCACAGAATAAAGATTATAATTAAGTATCTCATTATCATTTCAAAATTCTATTCCTTTGAATTCTTCTGGAATTTCCTGCCAGCCAGTTAGACCCAGCACCTCTTCCCAACTGGCAAATTGCGAGCGAAAGAGGATAGCAACATCGCCTTTCTGAATATAAGCAATATTTTTTATCCACATACCACCCGGCATTTGAGGACTTTGCAGAGTGTAACCACTTTCTGATTTCACCAGCACTGCTTTAGCCAGATAAGCATTAAAATCCAGCAAATGCGAAATCCCGTCTCTGCCAATTAATTGATATTGCCCCTGCATTGCAGGCATCGCTAATTGCAAAAGTTGCGGTAGATAATAGCCCTGAACATCTATAAATGGCTCAGGATCATTGCTTAGCATAACTTCAGCCAGCAGTTTTTCAGCAAAATATAGTGTATGCGGTTGTGTTAGCTTTGCCTGAGATTCTGTCTGAATTATTGCTATATCACTTATCCAATACATCCCCGGCATATCAGGAATTATCAGTCTATTGGTTTCCAGCTTCTCATCATTTAAATATAATGCTATCAAAGGATCATGGATTTCTATTTCTTCCTGAGTAAGTCTTA
>JAVCCT010000141.1 GCA_030765325.1 Candidatus Stygibacter frigidus
CGCTCCATTTTTTACATAATTGGCGACATCGCCAAGTGGTAAGGCAAAGGTCTGCAAAATCTTTATCCCCGGTTCGAATCCGGGTGTCGCCTCCAAATTCACACGCCGGAGTGGTGGAATTGGTAGACACAAGGGACTTAAAATCCCTCGAGCTTTATGCTTGTGCCGGTTCAAGTCCGGCCTCTGGTACCATATAAAAAGTCAGGTTTTTGCCTGACTTTTTTTTATACTTGAAATACGCCAGTCAGATTTGTTTTTCCTGCTTCATTAAAGGGGATACCAGCTGTGATCACGAAATTATCTCCCTTGGATGCATCTATAGCTGTTATCATCTCCTCCCGTGCTTCATCAATTAATTCCATGAAGCTATTCACACTTTTTGTAAGGACTGGATTAATTCCCCAACAGAGATTAAGCTGGCGACAAGTGATGATATTCTGGGTTAAAGCAAAAACTGGAACTCTGGAACGGAATCGAGCAACTTTACGAGCTGTGGATCCGCTCATGGTAAAGCATACAATAGCTTTGGAATCAGTTCCTTTTGTTAGCCTGCACGCTGTTTCTGCCACAAGAAGATCGGCGGTAAGTTTTTCACCTTCTTTAAGCTCATTTAAGTTATAGGTGCGATTAAGGCTCTTTTCCACTTCAATAGCCATCTTTGCCATAGTGTAAACAACATGATCAGGGCTTTTACCAATTGCTGTTTCTTCCGAAAGCATGACAGCATCAGTACCATCCAGGATAGCATTTGCGACATCAGTGGTTTCAGCTCGGGTAGGTCGCAGGTTTTCCACCATGGAAACCAGCATTTGAGTGGCAGTGATCACTGGTTTGCATGCCTTATTGGTTTGTTTGATCAGTATTTTCTGAATAATGGGAACTTTTTCGAAGGCAACTTCTACTCCCAAATCACCCCTGGCTATCATTATTCCATCAGATGCTGCCAGTATCTCATCAAAATTCTTTAATGCCTCAGGCTTTTCTATTTTGGCTATAATAGGGACAGATCCACCAGCATTGGCTATGAATTTCCTTACTTCCTGAATATCATTTCCATTTCGGACAAAAGAAATTGCTATGAAATCAACTCCATGTTTAATCCCAAATCTGATATCTGATTTGTCTTTTTCGCTTAAAAGCTGGATACCGCTTGATGCTGTAGGCAGGCTGATACCTTTTCTGGAAGAGATCATACCTTCACTTTCTACCTTACATATCACTTTGCCCTGCGTTACTTCTATCACAGTAAGTTCCACCAATCCATCATTAATCAGGATCCTGTCTCCCTGATGAACTGAACTGCTAAATCCCGGGTGATTTACAGTTACCTGCTGCTGATTGCCGGCTACAGCTTCTTCTGTTAATATAAATTCATCTCCCTTATGCAAAATTATTGAGCCTTTGGCTATTTCACCTATTCTGATCTTGGGTCCGGCAATATCCTGCAAAATAGCAATACCTGCTTTATCCTGGTCAAGTTCTCGAATTATTTTAATGACTTCAAGGTGTTCTGCCTGAGTGCCATGAGAGAAATTCAGTCTTGCCACATTCAATCCGGCTTTCATCATTTTGCTGATCATTTCCCTGGTATTGCTGGCTGGTCCTATGGTTGCCACAATCTTAGTTTTCTTTTTCATAGTTCATCCTGTTTTATTCTTAATATATTAAACAAATTAATGGGATTATGATCCCTGTCAGGTTAATTATCAGAAATAACATATCAAATAACCTGAGCTTCTCTGAATTTATAAAGCTTTTATCCTGACTTAACCCGCGCGATTGGATACTCATCGCTGCCTGCTGAGAATATCGGGTAGCACTTACTAATAGGGGAATTATATAAAAATAAAATAAAGGTTTACGGGAAAAGCGCATCATTGCTGCCTGCTGTATCCTTTTAAATTCAGCTTGAATATTACCAACTGAATTAAAAGCAACTAATAATGCATATCCCCAGATAACCGGAAAGCGGAGATTCTGAATTAAACTGTATATCAGCTTTTCATAATGAATAGCAGTCAGAAATGAAAATGAGATCAGGGACAAAGCTGCCGCCCGTACAGCTAAATATAAACTCTGAGTCAGCCTGTAGTGATCGAATTCTCTTCCCAGTAATATTATGGAATAACTATTAAAACTTCCTTTAAGATGCAAATAACTGGTTATCATCAGGGATATTCCTGGGATTAGTAGAAATATTGAGAAAAGCAAGATCAATTTCCAGCGTAGCCTGCCTAAGATCATAAGCTGAAATAAACTAAGACCTACCCAGTAAACACAGATTTGCCAGGTAGGGGAGATGAGCACAGCCATAGTATAGATAAATGTCAATCCAAATATGATCAGGTCATTGACTCCTTTTTCCTGTTGGGGCATCTATTGTTCCTTTTCCAGTATACCGTCTTTAAGCTCATAGATATTTTCACAAACAGCTTTCAGAAAATTATTATCATGACTTACGATCACAATTCCCGTCCCACGATTTCTTAAAGAATCAAGGAGTGAGATAAGCTTCTTTTTATTTAAGAAATCCTGTCCAAAAGTAGGCTCATCGAGAAAGAGAAGCTTTTTATTACCTTGATAGCAAATTGCTGTGGACAGGCGTCTTTTTTGCCCCTCTGATAGGGTAAATGGACTTTGTTTTTGTTTATCAGCAAATTCATTTTCAATAAACTGCAAGTCATTTCCTTCTAATTCTTTTTCTACTTTATGATATAAGAAATGATTTTCCGGTTCTTGAAATAATAAGCCTGCTTTAGATTGTAATTGCTTTCTTATATTACCCTTAGGTACTTTTTCCTCAAGTAATATATTGCCACTATATTTTGGCTTTAAGCCACATAGAATTTGCAAAAGGGTGCTCTTGCCACTGCCATTTCTGCCTTTGATCCCGATTATCTCTGATTCATGGATAGTCATATCCACTCCCCTCAAAATATCTTTTTCAGGATAAGAGAATCTAATATTCTCGAGCTGCATCAGCGTTTTACCTGTTGCAGTTTTTTCCAGATGAGGAAGAGGAGAATTCCAGAGTATATCTTCTGCTGATCTGTCTGTTACTTGACCATTAATATCAAGATCAAGATTCCTGGTAATCAATCCCTTCAGAAAATCCAGATTGTGTTCCACAAATAATAGAGTTTTATCCGTATCATACTGCTTAATGATCTCCATGATCTCTTTTGCAGATGTGGGATCCAGAAAAGCAGTTGGCTCATCAAGCATCAAGATTTCCGGTTTTGTCATTAATATGGATAGGAGTGTGATCTTTTGCTTTTCCCCCCCGCTTAAACTACTTGTTCTCTGATTCAGGAGGTAATCAATCTCAAATTTATTTGCCCATTCATCAATTTCTTCAATGATCTTTTTCGGCGCGATATTCATGTTTTCCAGTCCATAAGCAAGTTCTTCACGTACGCTGTGGCAAAGTATTTGAGCAGAGGGGTTTTGCAGGATCAATCCTGCTCTGCCTTTCACTATCTCAGGATTTTCAATTACTGATTCCCCTTTAAAGAGAATATCTCCTTCCACCTCTCCATAAAGGATTTCTGGAATTAAGCCCATTAATCCGTAGAGTAGAGTGCTCTTTCCACTGCCACTTGCTCCGGTGAGAAGTATGCGTTCTCCTTCCTGGATTCGATGATCACCCTGCCAGGTTATTGTATGTGTGCTTTCAGGATAAGTGAACCTGAAATCTTTTATATTATATAATGCTTTTGGCTGACTTGCCATCTCTGGTTATCTCAAATTGATTTAATACACCAGTATCCTGCAATTGATCTGCCGTGAATTTCGCCAGAAATCCTCCCAAAATTGCTCCGCTTATTACAAAGCCCAGTAGCTGAATAAGATTGAATTGCCAGTCCCAATAATAGTATTTATAATAGAAGAAATCAAAAAAGAAGGAGGTAATCGCTGCCAGACTGCCGGCGATTGCCATTCTACCAGCTGATAGATTTTTATATCTCAATATCAGGAAGAAAATCTCAACTGGTAAGCCCTGGGCAACTCCCCACAATATTGATGTAAGACCCCACCGAGCTACAAATGCCTGGATAAAAGCAGGTATCAATTCTCCCAGAAGGGCACTGCCCGGTTTACGGATGATATAGCCAAAAAACATGGCTCCCATCAGCCAGAAACCAGAGATCAGATATTTCAGACCGAAAGGTTGTAGAAATGGCTCCAGTATATCATAGATAAATGTATATCCCCACCAGAATACTCCCATTGCTATTGAAAGTACACAGATAAATATTATTTCATTTATTTTCATTTTCTTCATATTCATTCTCCTAATTTAATTCTTCACATATTTTATCACTCTTACGTCAAGCAAAATCTCCTATATTCGGCATTATTATTAAATGGGGAATTGCAAGGCATTATAAATAATTTGACCTTAATTACACTTTTATTAAATTAACCATAATATGGAAAATACAGAAAAGAACTGGCAGATATTATTTTGTGATGAGGATGATAAATATTGCTCGATCTCAGAATTTCTGGAATCTCTCCCTCAGGAAGGGCAGATCAAGGTATTCAAATTTCTGGAATTACTGAGCAAAAATGGTCCTCAATTGCGAAGACCATATAGTGACATCCTGCATGACGGCATCCATGAGCTTCGCCTTAGAGTGGGGAAAATATATGCCAGGATTTTATATTTCTTTGTTTACGGTAATTTCATTATCCTTCAATCGGGATTCCAAAAGAAAACTGACCGGACTCCAGATATGTTAGTGGAACATGCCATTGAATACCGTGATATGATAATTGATAAATATTCTGAACAAGAACTTAAGGAGAGCCTTGATGCTCCAATTTAAAAAATATCTTAAACAAAAACTTGAAGAAAAAGAATTCTGCCAGGCTTATGACGACAACTGCAATATGTGTCAAAC
>JAVCCT010000248.1 GCA_030765325.1 Candidatus Stygibacter frigidus
ACTATAACAAAAATAAGCATAACTAAAAAGCGTCGCATAATACCTCCTGCGTAAAATTAATATTCTCTTATCCTCTGTCCCGATCATAACCAAAGTAATTCAGATTTACAACCATTTTGTATCTTGAGCCAAAATCTAAATATCCTCAGATTCTTATCAAGTAAAAATCTAATAATTTTCTCTCAATCCTCAAAAATGGGCTATTTTATAACGATTTCTTACTTGATAGGAGGATAAAATTTCTATGGAATAATCAGATATCAGCGGAATCTGGCATCCCCCTGTTTTATATCGATTCTAATAGGTCTAAATAACTGGAACTAATGGAGATAATATATGTTGAAAATGGTCAACCATTCAGGAGGTCTCCGACCATCCAGAAGGTTTTGGATGGGAGGAATTGCACAAACTCTTTCGGGTGAATGCCTGCTGTACTTACAAAAACATTGACACTTGTGAAGTAGGGAAAAAGTTCATTATTTAAATAAAAGAACAGGAATGAAGTATGAAAATAGCATTATTACTGACGGTTCTGATGATCAGTTTCAGCTTGATAGCAGGAGTGGAAATCACATTCGAGGGCGAAAAAGCAACAATTAGTGGCAATTTTGAATTAGAAAAAATCACACAGCAGGATATTAATGGTGAGAAATTTAACGAAGTAGTACTTAAAGATTGCGAAAATGGCGGAGTACCCGGCAAAATAATAATTCCACATTATACCAGAATGCTGGCATTACCCGATATGGGAAACTGGTCTATCAGCGAGCTTAATTATGAAACAGAAGAGATCCAGCTAAAAGAGCCTCTTATCTGGCAGGGGATTGGGGAATTAGACTATGAACCTGCAAATGATCAGTGGTATCCTGAAAATATAGTTAATATCAGTGAACCCTCTATAATGCGTCAAGTGCGCTTTGGTCAGATAACGGTATATGGAATGCAGTATAATGCTTCTGAAAATAAAATTCGCATAATCAAAGACCTTGATTTGAAATTAAATGTAGATCAAATGAGAAGCAGCAATTCCAAGACAGCAGATGGAATACGCAGTGGCTCTGGTTTTTCTGATGTTTCTGACAGCATTTTGGGGTTCCCGGAAAGTCGAGGTGAGACAAAGGGTAAATATTTATTTATCTGCCCCGATAATGCAAGTGTGATATCAACTTTGAATTATCTGGTGGACTGGAAGAAGAAACTGGGATTTGAAGCACAAATAGCTACTTTGACTGAAACCGGCAGTACTACTGATGATATAAAGGATTACCTGCAAAATGCTTATGACGCCTGGGAAGTTCCACCTGAATATGTAGTACTTGTGGGTGATATTAATGGTAATATCACTGTACCTGCCTGGTATATTCCTGGCTATTTTGAGCCTTATTGCGTAACTGATCTTCCCTACTCCTTACTGGAAGGAGAGGATTATTTTCCTGATGTTATGATAGGCAGATTCTCCGTACAGAGTCTTTCACAATTGCAGACAATTGTGAGTAAAATAATTCATTATGAAAGTGAACCGATAGAATCCAGTGATTGGATCAGACATGCAATCATGCTATCTTATGTAGCAGATTTTAGTAGCACTTATCAAATGTTCAGCCAGCGAGAGACAGTAATGGCTGTGCGTGAAAAACTGCTGGGCTTTACCTATACGCAGGTGGATACATTTATTAGTCCCTGGCAGACGGGTGCAAATAATCTGACTAACATGCTAAATACAGGCTACACTTTCGTAAATTATCGTGGTGCCGGGGGACCGGTTTACTGGAACAGTGTTTTTGGTCAGATGTATTCGATCGGGAATATTGATAATCTATCAAATGGCTTTAAGTTACCCTTGATCACCAGTATAGTCTGTGGAGGTGGAGATTTTGCGTATGGTGGTAATAATACAAGTTTTGGCGAGACGTGGCTGGTAGCAGGAACTTCTACAAATCCCAAAGGAGCAATAGGATTTATTGGACCCAGTGAGCATGACACAAAAACACCATTTAATAATTGTAATGATATGGGAATATACCAGGGTATTACCCAGGAAGGGATTTTCTCATGCTCGGCAATTATGCTGCGTGGTAAAATGGAGCTCTATAACAATTATCCGGGCTGTCATCAAATGGATGGAGTAAATGATGCCTGGGATAGTGATATGTTCTATTTTTATGTTTATAATCTTTTGGGTGATCCTGGATTGAAAGTGTGGACAGATACCCCAAAGCACTATACAACTGAGATGAACGACATACTGCCAATGGGCAGCAGCTCTTATGAACTCACACTTCAGGTAGATGATGCCCAAGGTCACACTGTGGCATTAACTGCTGATAATGTACTCTATGATGTATGTGAGACAAATGCCAACGGATTTGCCTCCGTGAGTTTTCCAGACAGTTTAACAGGATTTGATGTGACAGTATCTGGATATGGCTATGTGCCAGTTACTCAAACCGTGGAAATTTCATCTGAAGATCAGATCATCAGCATGGATAACTATGAATTCGACACCGAACCCGTGTGTGGAACTGATATGACCTTATCTGTAACGCTTTCTAATAATACGGGAACCGACTATAATAACCTGCAGATTGAGCTTACGGATGCAGATGAACTCGTCACATTGGCAAATGCCACCCAGACCATTGGTTCACTTCCTGATGGAATGGTCTATGAATTGGAATTTGGGGTGGAATTATCTGATATCTGGCGATTTGATAAAGTCAGCTGGCTGCAGCTTAGCATTAATGAAGGTGGACTGGGCAATCATAATATTGGCATTGATATTACCTCACCGGAACTTAATTATGCTGGCAGAACAGTGATGAACACAGAAAATTGTCTATTGATCGGGGAAGAAAATGATCTTGAAATAGAACTATATAACAGCGGAGATACTTCAAGCGGCACTTTTACAGGCATATTAACCAGTCTTGATGGGAAATGCGAAGTTACCCAGGCGGAATGTACATTCCCCAATATCTCACCTGATGAGACCAACTCAGGTTCCGGTGAATACACATTAATGCTTAATAGTGATTTGATAACTGGAGAACCAGCTGAATTTAATTTATCTGTAGTGAGAAATGGTCAGTCGATCTATGATTTTAATTTTGGTATTGCTGTGGGAGTGGTGGATGAGAATAGTCCTACATTTTCTGAATACGGCTATTATGCAATAGAGAATAGTGATACCGGCAATTTTGCACCTCCAGAATATAACTGGCTGGAGATAAGTCCTGCTGAGGGCGGGATAGGAACTCTGATACCTGAAGACCATACAACTTCTGATGGATATTCCACCTGCATATCATTGCCATTTGAGTTCTGTTATTATGGACATTTTTATAATGATATCACAGTTTCCAGCAGTGGCTGGCTGGCAATGGGTGACGAAGAAATAGTATTTTTCCGCAATCGGACAATTCCTTCGGGAGTGGGTCCAGCGGGAATGATAGCACCTTTCTGGGATTTTTTGATCAATGGAGACATATATTCATATTATGATGAAGATGATCACTGTTTTTATATTGAATGGTATGATTTCATTGATGATTATCAGCATCTTCCTCAGACTTTTCAGGTAATATTATATGATCCGCTCTATTATCCTACCTCATCTGGTGATGGAGAGATAAAATTTCAATATCAGGAAGTGCATAACGGGGATCAGCTTGATCAGTATGCTACGATCGGGATAGAGAATCTGGCGCAAACAGAAGGGCTGCTGCTGGGATTTGCTGATATGCATCCAGAAACAATGCATGACATTGAAGCTGGTACTGCAATCTTAATTACGATCAAAGATGGTATTGTGGCACCCAGAATTTCTACTGATACAAGTGAATTGCAATTCGTTATGCAAGCAGATGAGACTCAGGATTTTTCTATTGATCTGCATAATAACAGTGAAACTTATCCTGTGGAATATGATATGGTAGATACTCACTTCCCCCGTGAAGCAACAGATATTCTTCCGGCAAGGGATATTTCCGGGAACTCTATAAACCCTGTAAATCCGACTTTTTTTACTGGTCATGAAATGAATCTATATGGCTTTATGATCCATGATAATATTGACAATGAAGCAGTAGAGGGAGTAGAATTGTATTTCCCAGATTATGTAGAAGTTATGTCTGCCACAGATATTGGAGAATTATATTATAATGGTCAAAATGGCAGCGGGGCTACTTTATCCTGGGGTTATGGTAATGGAACTAATTATAATGGCAATTTACCTCAAACTTTCCATGTCTATTTTATCGTTGATCCAGATCATACAGCGCCAGTACCTATTGACTGGAGAATTGATGGAGATGGCAGTGGATCTGAGCCTCATTCAGTAACCGGCACACTTACCCTTATGCCTTCAGATGAGACTTATATCTGGGTAGAATATCCCAATGGAGGTGAGGGACTCACTTATGGTATTCAGGATACGATTCGCTGGACTTCTTATGGAAATATTCCAAATGTAGATATTTTTTATACCAATAATAATTTTGTGAATTTTGATATTCTGGCAGAAAGTTTAGAAAATACTGGAGAAATGTCGTGGCAGGTACCTTCGGAACTTACCGAATCCGGGAAAATCAAGATAAAAGATTCAGCCAGCACAGAATATGATACTTCTGATAATAATTTTGCTATCCGATGTCTGGTGATCACAAATCCATTTGATGGTTCGATACTGGAATATGGGACATATACGACAATCCAGTGGGATTATGCTGGAAGCATCAGCACAATTGATATTGATTACAGCACCACTGGAGGTTCTTACTGGGATAACCTGGCAAGTGATGTACCCAATACTGGTTCTTATGAATTTATAATCAATATTCCTCTAACTGATAATGGCAAGATCAGGATCATTGCTGAAGGTGAAGAAACAATCATTTCTGACATGACTGGGGAATTTAGGGTTATAGATATGCCCGTAAACTGGTTAGTCTTACCAGAGGCAACGGGAGAGATCGATCCTCAGGAAACCACTACATTGGATTTTACTATTGATACTGCTGGAATGACTCATGGAATATATCAAGCCTATTTGACATTCCATACTGATTATAATCAGGAGCTATCAATACCAGTTACACTTGAAATCCCTAATCTCGATACAGATGATAATAATATTCCTGCTGTGGCAGAATTAAAAAATAATTTTCCTAATCCCTTTACTACTAACAATACCAGATCAAATGGTACTGAATTTGAATTTAATTTAACTAAGCCAGGTGACGTAAAACTGGCAATTTACAATTTACGTGGACAAATGATAAGTCTTTTGATTGACGAAAATATGGGGTCAGGGAATTACAGCTTCCACTGGGATGGAAAAACCCAGGGAGGAAGACCTATAGCTGCTGGAATATATTTCTATCAGCTTGAGTTGGACAGTGAAGTGGTAGCAACAAAAAAATGCCTGCTGTTAAAATAACAGCACAGGAGGTTAAGATGAGTGACAAAAAGAAAGTGGAAAAAGAATTGGATCAGGAAGAATATTTTTTAACCCTTGATTTTGATGGTGAGGAAGTGGAATGCGCCATCATAGACGAATTCGAAATGGATGGGAAAAATTACATTGTGCTGTTACCTGAAGATGAAGAAGAAGCTTATATCTATTCATATACAGAAACAGAAGATGGTGAAATGACATTAGATAATCTAGAAGAAGACGAATTTAAGAAAGCGGCAGATTTCTATATGGAGCAAAATTCTATAGATGAATAATCTGTTCGCTCTTGGAACTATAATCATTGCAGCCTCTGCTTTATTGCAGGGGCTGTCCAGTTTTGGGTTCTCGATACTTTCCCTGCCATTACTCTCGATTTATCTTTCTCCTAAAACCGTTGTCCCTATGCTCCTGTGCTATTCCATTATTATCAATCTTACGGTTATTGCCTCCTGCTGGAAATCCTTCTCAATCAAAAGCATTATCTTCCTGCTTATGGGAGCTGTTGCCGGTTTGCCAATTGGTACTCACCTGCTGATGATATTGGATGATTTCTGGCTTAGAAAGGGAATTGGCATTTTCGTGGTAGTTCTCTCGCTGGTGTTGCTTAGTGGAAAACGCTGGAAAATGAAAATAGAAAGAACCAGTCAGTTATTTATTGGCTTCCTGAGCGGTATTCTGGCTGGAAGCGTGGGTATAAGCGGACCTCCCATCATCTTGTTCCTTAGTAATAAAGGTGTGCAAAAAGATGAATTCAGAGCAAATCTATCGGGATATTTCTTCCTGATAAATATTTTTACTATCCCGGTTTATATCCTGAACGGGCTGTTTACCAAAGAAGTTTTCCACTACACTTTTAACTGGTTACCCGCGTTGATTATTGGAGTTGCTGCTGGCACTTTTTTTGCTCGCAAGATCAAGCCCGAGAAATTTGGTAAACTTGTGCTGATACTGCTTCTCTTGACAGGACTGGTGAGTTTAATAAAATAAATCCATGAATGAATTATTGAAGAGCATTATTAAAGAAAGTCTTGAACTGGTTCAAGCTGATAAATTATTGAAGACTGTTTTGCAAAAGGAAGACCTGCCCGGTAATCTCATCATGATCTCTATTGGTAAAGCTGCTTGTGCCATGGCAAAAGCAGCTTATGAGCATTTTGGTGATAGAATCTCTCAAGGTCTTATCATCACTCTTTATGAGCATACTTTTCCAGTTCATAACTTCCAAATTATCGAAGCTGCGCATCCTTATCCAGATGAAAATTCTCTGCTCGCTGGTCAAAGTATTGCTCAATTGGTTAAGCAATTAACGAGAAATGATCAAGTGCTACTACTGATCTCTGGAGGAGCTTCCGCACTTGTGGAATTACCTCGAAATGGGGTTTCTATAGAAGATATCAGTAATATCACCCGACATTTGCAACTGGCTGGAGCAGATATTATCGAACTCAACACAGTACGGAAACATCTTTCTTTGATCAAAGGAGGACAACTGGCACAACTTGCAGATCCGGCAAAGATATATTCCTATCTGCTTTCGGATGTCCCGGGTGATAGACCGGATACTATCGGCTCTGGTCTTGCTGCACCAGATTTAACTACTTCTCAGGCTACCCTGGAGATAATAAAAAAATATAATGTGGTTACTACTCCTCAGATATTGAAAGCTATCTCTCAAGAAACTCCTGATAAACTTAGAAATATTAGACAAAAAATTATTGGGAATAATGAACTCCTCTGTCATATCACAGCAGAAATCACTCTCAAAAATGGCTATATCCCCTGGTTACTTACTACTGACATGGCTGGAGAAGCAAAGAATTATGCCCGCATAATACCCGATATTGTCCATAATGCCCGCAGCCCTAAAACAGGGATAAATCTCCCCTGCATCGCTATCTGTGGCGGTGAAACCACAGTGAAAGTAAGCGGAACGGGTAAAGGTGGACGCAATCAGGAACTTGCCCTGGCAGCAGCAATAGCTATTCGTAATCTGAAAGGCGTTACAGTCGCTGCTGTAGCCTCAGATGGGACTGATGGAAATAGTAAATATGCAGGTGCTATTGTTGATACGAACAGCTATGACCACATGCTTTCCTGTGGAATCAATCCAGAAGCATATCTGCATAATAATGACAGCTCTAATGCACTCAATAAAATTGATGCTGTGCTCAATACAGGTAATACCAACACAAATTTAAATGACCTGCTGCTTATCGTCATAGAAAAATAAATCTCATATTCACGAAGTTCTTACTCCATTTCATTTATCGAGAACAAACACGAACAAAAATAACTATCTGGAGCAGCTTTTTATCTTGTTCAGCGTTAATCAGCGGAATCCGCTAAATCCGCGTTCTATGTATTTTCCCTCTCACGAATCAATATAAGATTTATTAAGCAACGAATAGCGTTCATGCATTACAGCTCATCAAGACAAAACTAACAATACGAACTGAAGAGATATAATACT
>JAVCCT010000380.1 GCA_030765325.1 Candidatus Stygibacter frigidus
CTTTGTTTGCTAATCCGTTTTTACGTGCTACCAGTGACACTGTGACGGCATTGATGACATTTGCCTGGATTACTACATCCAGATATTGCACCTGGGCATCAGTAGCCATGGCAGAAGCTTCCACAGAGTCATCAATTTCAGCTACTTTGATGCGGGAGTCTTTGATGATTTCCTGCATTGTGCTTTCCATACTGCCTTCCAGCCAGCCACATTCCTGCCAGATACGCTCTATTGCCTTGAAGTCTTTTTCCCGATAATCTCTTATTACTATCTTAGTCATTATATAATTCTCCTGCTATCCGGCAGGCAAGTTTTACGTTGTTTTCCACTAATTTTATATTAGTTTCCAGCGAATTACCTGCTGTGAGTTCAGTAATTTTGCTTAATAAAAAAGGTGTTACTGCTTTTCCCGTTATTTTCTTTACCTGCATCTCCACCAGCGCTTGATCAATGATAATTGACATTTCGTTCCACGGTATCTCATCTTCCACGGGCACCGGATTAGCGATCAATATCCCGCTTTTTATCCCTAATTCCATTTGTTTATGATATATTGCGCTTATCTGCCGGGTATCATCTATTCGGTTAACCTTCCAAGGGGTATTAGCTGAATAGAATCCGGGAAAACTATCTGTCTGCCAGCCGAATACATTCACTCCCGCTGTTTCCAGATATTCCAGGGTCTTACCCAGATCGAGAATTGCTTTGGCTCCAGCAGAAACTACTATCACCGGAGTTTTTTGCAGCTCAGTGAGATCAGCGGAAATATCGAAGCTTTCTGACGCTCCTCGATGCACTCCGCCTATGCCACCAGTAGCAAATATCCTGATCCCCGCCAGGTGACTGCAATGCATAGTTGCTGCCACGGTGGTTGCTCCCGTTTGGTTTCTCACCAGCACACTGGCAATTTCACGCGTGGATACCTTTTGCACATCTTTTGCCTGCGCCAGATATTCCAATTGCGCCTGCTCAGCACCTATCATGATCATCCCATCTAACAAAAACACGGTTGCGGGACAATATCCCTGCCTGCGCACAATGTTTTCCAGATTCGTAGCAGTCTTAAGGTTTTGCGGATATGGCATGCCATGAGCAATGATCGTGGATTCCAGAGCAATAATGGGTATTTTTTCTCTTTTTGCCTTCTCCACTTCCGTAGAAAGGTGAATATTTCTGTTAATCATATAGCCTACGGTTTTTTTATTATTTCTATCTGAAGTTTCTTCACTCCATAAGGGATCAAGCCTATCTGCTGTGCTGCTGCATATGATAGATCAAGATCACGTCCGGCAATAAAGGGACCGCGATCATTTACTCTCACGTCCACAGATTTGCCCGTATCAGGATCAGTAACCCGCAGTTCGGTATTAAAAGGCAGTTCTTTATGGGCGCAGGTGAGTTTATACATGTCATAGGTCTCTCCACTTGATGTAGGTTTGCCGTGAAATTTATCTGCATAAAAGGAGCAGACCATCCATAATTCATCACCTTTCTCAGCTTCTGCCTGCTTGCGGGAAGTATTGGTTTTGTAATAGCCATGTTCTCTTTTATAACCACCATCTGTCTGATACATTTTGCCGGCACAGCCGCTTAAATACAGCAGAACAAGGACTATGAATATTTTGAGTAATAACTTCATAATTTAAGGAAGTAATGGCATCAGGCGTCTTCCCATACCTGTTTTGGGATCCCTGCCGCGAGGTGAATTATCAAATACTTCTATCACATTATAGATCACGCCAATAAATTGGGCATTAAAGGGACCATGGAAGTAATTATGAATTTTATTTATCCAGGTAACCACCTGCTTTTCATAAGCAGTAAGATTGGGATCATTAGGATCAATCAGCCGGGCAATAGTTTTAAGTTTATAAGATGGAATATCCAGATATACTATAGTCGATTCCGGATTATACATCTGGTTCAGAAAGCTCTGGGTCATGAATTCAGGTTGAGAATATAGCTCCAGTGAACCTTGTTTGGTAAGATCAAAATTATCTTCCAGGTTTTCATAAAAACTTGTCAATACTGCCAGCTTTACAGTAAAATCAGCATCTACTGTAGAATCCAGAAGGGCTATCATTTCCTCCATTTTCTCTGGCTTGGGTAAAAATCCCATCCCTTTCACAGCATTATTCAAGCTGAAGCTGGCATCTGATCGCCTGTAACCGCAGGTAGCTACTATTCCGTTATGAGGTCCTGCCAGTTCTGGTCTACCTTTCTGAATATCTTCCAAAAAGCCGATCCTACGCCCCTTATTCCATTCAATAAAACTCTCTGGTAATTGCACTATCTCAAATTCCTTCCATTTACCATCTACCAAAGCTGCCACCATTTTATCACCAGCATTAACCGGAACTACACGATCCTGACGGCAATAACCGTCATGCCATAAACTGCTGGCATCAGGCTGTTTCTGAGTGCATGAAGTAAGGGCTAATATACTGATAAGTAAAATAATATACACAATATTTTTCATGAATTTCTCCTAAATATTTTATTAAGCAAAATTTATATCCTCATCCTCTATTGTCAATTGAATATGGAAAAAATGACCAGATAGAATTCCGTCAACCAGTTAAGCAAGATCAAGATCGTAGCTTAATCTTTCCAGATTAAGTATTTATTCACGCTTTAATCACTAAAAAGTCCAAACTCCCAACTTTTATAGATAAAAAAAGCCCGAGTATAAGAAAAAAGTAAGGGAAAGTAAGGAAAAGTAAGGATAATAGGAGTTCTGGGCGTATTTAGAGCAGGACTTCTGGGATTCGGCAGGGGATGAATAATTTAAATTGTCGTCCAGAAGTCACGTCCGGAGTACCGTTCATAACTCCTGACTTAGATGGGATGTATTTCTTTTTTTTTTAGTTCGTCTTGTTCGTTTTGTTCGTTGCTCAAAACCTCTTTGCTTTTACATTACATTATCTGTGTAGATCAGTGTAATCGTTGGCATCAGTGTTCTATTTAAGATTATGCTGTCGTCCAGAAGTCACATCCGGAGTACCGTTCATAACTTCTGACTTAGGGGGGATTATTCCTTATTAAAAAGACCGGACAGTTTCCTGTCCGGTCGGTTTATTTCTTTGGAAAGAAAGAAATTAAATCTATTTCAGCAGCAGCATGCGTTGAATGCCGCAAGTTTTTTTATCTACCTGCAATCTATAGAAATATACTCCGGAAGCCACAGTTTTACCGGCTTTATCTTTGCCATCCCATACTACGCTTTGTATCCCGTCTCCCGTCTCCCGTTTCCCGTCATCAATTTTGAATGAACGCACCTGCTGTCCCTTTATATTGTAGATATTGATCTCTGAGTTCTCTGAGCCTTCTGCGCTAAAGAATGAAATAGTCGTGGTGGGATTAAAGGGATTAGGGTAATTAGGCAGCAGGACATTACCAGCAGGTATCACTTCTGCTACATCATTATCAGTAAGCTGATTATCACCATAATATCCGGTGCGGCAGAGATTACCGCGATAGGTTGACCAGGGGGCTTCTGAGCCTTTGCGCAGCTTGCTGTCTATCACTATCACGCGATTACTGGTGCTGAACACTATCTCATAATCAAGGTCATTATCCAGATCAGCTATTGATGCCGGGTAATTACTATTATAATTTATGGGAACTGGTGAAAAGTCTATCTCAGTCCCATCATTATTATAGACATAAACGGTATTTGTGGCAGAAAACCAGATCAGGTCAATACCACCCGTATTATCAATATCAACTGCCAATGGCGGTTGAGAAATGGAGCATCCAATATCCACTGACCAGCCGGGAAGATCAGTTCCATCCTGCTGGCAGATATAAACGGCTCCGAAGGCAGTAGTAAAAGCCAGTTCCAACTCACCATCTTCATCAAAATCTGCGGCTATCGGGGCTGAAACGATATTGGCTTCCAATTGCTTATCAGTGATAATTTCACCAGTAGGAGAAATCACCAGTAATCTGCCGTCCATTGTGCCCAAAGCCAGATTATGATTATCCAGAATAGTAGCTCCACTGCTGGGATTGCTGCCTAAATCTACAGGAAATCCATCAATCTCCTGACCGTTATATTTTATAAGATGAAGCTGTCCGTCCAAACAGGCTAATGCTATTTCTGTTCCGCCATCTCCATTCATATCCGCCGCTGCCATTTCCTGAAAACTTAGCACGCCTAATGATAGTGGAAAGCCATTTTCCAGTTCACCATTTTCATCTAAAACTATTAATTCTCCATCAATGCCATAACTAACGGTTTCCAGAAGTCCATCTCCATCCATATCAGTAAGCACAGGTGTGAGTAACTGATCTGCATCATGCTGATATACATAAGCAAGCGAACCATCCAGATTACGGGCATAAATATTCCCGGCGCGGGTAGCCAGCACAATTTCATTTTCGCCATCAGCATCCACATCACCCAAAGCTGTCTGGTTCTGAATTGTTTCTCCGGTTGCCCAGGTGAAACCATCCATCTCTTCAGCCAGCAGGTTAATGCCATACATATCTCCATCCATGGTGG
The DNA here is from genome assembly GCA_030765325.1 of Candidatus Stygibacter frigidus. Lineage (GTDB taxonomy): Bacteria > Cloacimonadota > Cloacimonadia > Cloacimonadales > TCS61 > Stygibacter > Stygibacter frigidus. Next base: position 4,508 of record JAVCCT010000380.1, read on the forward strand.
TGGATAATATATCAAACTGTCCATCACCATCAAGATCAGTGATGATAGGTGTCACGCTCAGGCATTCTGCCAGAAACCAGGGAAAAGTTCGTCTGCTGGATAGATACCTCAAAATCAAAATTATATGATTTTTCAAATTCACTATCTGTGCCCACCGGTGCCATGATCGTGATCGTGTAGGGGTAGGCATCATAACTGCAATCAGAAGGCACATGCACAATGATGGGCTCTGAGGTGATCGTCTCTCCTGAGGCTATTGCACCATAATAGATTGATTCTGTTTCAGTGGTTACTGCTGCATCTTCAAACAGGATATAAACAGTTACTTCTTCAGCATCTCCCCAGTCAGCATTTGCTGTAAGCGGGATTGTCACTTCAATAGTTTCTCCGGGATTAATGGCTCCATCGCCATCACCTTCCGTGTCAGCATAAATAGGCTCTTCCGGCTGAATAAAGGGGAAATTTGGGTCTGGCACTTTTAATGCTATTGATGGATCGCCCATCAAAGTCAATTCATAATGCACCCAGCGCAGATGTGCGTATTCCATTGCGGCATCAGCCATCACTTCGTGACTATATGCCAGCGCTTTGCCAAACTCCCGCAGATCATAAGTAAATATTCCTTCCATAAAAGGCAGATGATACTGCTGAGAAGGACCATTTGCCGGCTGACCGGGACTATACCAGCCATAACGCGTATTGCCTATAAATTCAAAGAACCCCGTAGGACGGATGATAAAATTCTCTACTATACATTCACTGACTTGACCGGTAGCTTCATCAAACGCTGCCGGATAACAGCCCTGTGAATAGCCGAATGCATACTCTGTATTATAATAATCTGCTGCACTGGCACGGGTCTGCCCAAAAACAAATCCCTCATTGGAATGCCCCAGATGGTTCAAAAAACCTGCTCCCTCATTGATTGCCATAGTCACGCCATATTCGCTATAAGTGCCATCACGCTGATACAAAGTATTCACATGATAGGGCTCATCTATCTCATCCAAAAGTAAGTCCATGGCATCTCCACCCCAGGTTTGGGGATTATTATTCAAGGATTCTCCCACCATAGTGCAGATATTATCTGAATAGGTATTATTATCCACGTAATGCGTAACTTTATTGAACCAGTTGATCATATCCTGCTGATTATCTACTGGTAATCTGCTGATAGCAAGCTCCGGAACCAGATCCACATCATCCCCTACCTCGCCATAAACTCCATTCTCATTTCCATCCCAGTCATTATCAAGGCAGGAATAATAAAGATCGCAAGGGAGATTATTATCCATAGTCCCATACGCATTGATATAAATCCCGCGAATGGGAATTATCTCATCATCTCCACCCAATATCACATATTCCAAAGGATTATCTGTCATAGACCACGTCATATAGGCATCATCAATAAAGTTCTTGATCTTTGCCTGATTATTTGCACCTTCATATTCGCTATAAATATCTTCTGTATAAAATATTCCTGTCTCCAGTCCATGATCAGATTTCCAGCTTAGAAAATCTGAAAACCAATCGCTTGCCGTCATACTGGTGATCAGGATCATACTGAAAGGCTCAGAGGGATCTGCCAGAATTCGGCTCATATAACTTTCGGTTTTCTGATAACTGCTTCTAACTTCTGCATTATAGATATTCTGTCCCAGGTATAATGATTGATTTTTGGTTAGCAGCATTCTTGATTGAGCTTCATAAGTCCCTTCCTCAAAGTGAGTAGTAATCTCAATTTCTGCCTGATCATGCCAGATAATTGTTTCTGAGGCGGGATTATATCGCCAGGGATATAAATGGATATAAAGTATATCATAACCATTTTGACGCTGAGTGCCCACCATCTTATAACCAGTGGAGGGATATAAAGCATTTCTACCATAAATTGACTGATCAGCTTTAGTGGTAATTACGGTTTCCTGAGAAAATGGCTGCGGCTGCTGTACAGGTTCGATAACACGCTCAAGTTCATGCATATTACCAGAATAAATTACAGTTACATTATCAGCAGATTCGCCCATGGGCAAAAGATATTTCACGCTCAGATAGGGTAATGAAGGTGCTCCAGGCTGCAAGATCACAGGATTACTACTTGTCTGATCAAAATCTGATATATCAATGGTAATACACATCAGGGCAGCTGCTGGCAATAGCAGTGCTGCCAGAAATATTCTCAATTTCATTTATACTCCCCGAAACTTTTTTTAAAAATAACTACCTCTAATACAGTAAAATCAGTCAAGTTAATTCTTGTATTATACAATGTTTGACAGTATGAAAATAATTTTGCTGATCAGTTCAGCTTTTGTACCTGGGTGAGGAATTACTACATATGACATTTGTAAGAGTATATTTTTTTAATTTTGATTTTTCTTCTGTTATTTAAGTTTTTTATAAAATATGATTAATTTATATCAAAACATAGAATATTATACGTATTTCACAGATAAATATGTTTATTGGAAAAAATATACTTTATCAGGCAAAATATTATGTAAACTTACTGATCTATATCATAACTTCATTAAATATATATAATAACATCTATTCTCTGTCAATATGGGGATAAAAAGAGGAACAACAAAGCACGTAGTGACATTTTTTTGTTAGATAGTGCTTTGTTGTTACACTTGTTTGGTAGTTACAGATATGAAAATATTTATTGAAATATGAAAAATAACTTGTAAGTAAAAAAGGTCGTTATAATGTTTAAATTAAGTATAATGAGGAAAGTTGGTGAGTGAAATAAAAAAAAGTGCAGCGGGATATCCGCTGCACTTATGATCAAATTATTTTAAAAGAACCATTTTGCCTGTATAAGTAAATTTGCCAGATCTAAGCTGATAGTGATATATTCCGCTGCCGACAATATTATTGGAGCTATCCATGCTATTCCAGATTACCCGCTGTTCGCCAGCAGGCATACTTTCATTGATCAGAGATCTGATCATCTGTCCTTTCAGGTTATAAATATTTAATTCCACATCAGCAGATGTTTTGAGATTAAATACGATTTCCGTTTCAGGATTGAAAGGATTGGGATAATTTCCCAATAAAACCGCATTAGCATCAGAAATTTCATTTTCATCATTATCAATCATCACTACTGTGACAATCACATCATCAGGATCACTAGAAAATGCTTCATCAGATACAATAAGAGTGAATGTAAATTGCGTTTCTTCAGTAACCTGAGGAGCAGTAAATACGGGATTGGCAATGGCATTATTTGAAAGTACAATTCCCGCAGGTGCAGTCCAGTTATATGTAAGAATATCACCATTGATATCATAAGAGCCTTCACCATCGAGAGTAACTTCCTCGCCAGAAACAGCGGTGATATCATCACCTGCATCTGCAACTGGGGCAGTCGGTGGAGCAATGGTAACTGAAACCAACTCGCTCATAGCAGATTCGTCAGTCACAAATAACGCAGTAACCCAGAAAATATAGTATCCTTGAGCAAGGTCATTAAACGTAAAGCTTGCTTCATCTGGATCAGTGGTATCTTCCAGCAAACCATTATTATAAACATTAAAGCCAATTAAACTACGGTTTAATTCACTATGATTCCAGCTGATTAAAACATCATTTTGATTTAAAACAATTGCTGTCAAATTATAAGGAGCAGTAATTTCTTCGTCAGGGAACATACTGAATATTCCACCCTGGCTTTCGTTGAAATTGTAGCCACCGGGATTGATATTAGATAGATAGAAATAACCATTGCTTGATCCTGACCATCCGAAATTGAAATGGAAATAACTGGTTCCCTGATATCCATCCAGATTAAAAGCATGTCCAAATCCGTCACCTACACCACTATAAATCAGTGGGAAACCAGCATCCAGGTCTGTTCGGATATATGCTTCATAAGTGCTGGCAGAAGAACTTTCCTTAGTTCTAAATATGGCACTGGGATGATAAGAGAAATAATTTACCATTGCGTTTCGGGCATTATAATTGCCATAACCTACCTGAGCGCCAGAGCCATCTGAGCCATAATCCATCTCAACAGCTACACCGCAAGCCCACTGCAATTCTTTGGTCTCAGCAGTTGCATAGTTATTTTGCATAGTATTATAATTAAATTCTGTTTCTGAAAAATCACAGCTTATAGTGCCATATTGATCATGAGTATATGTGTGGGAACCAACACCAACAGATGGATGATTCCAGAAATACATGACCTGTGCCATTGATACTGCCACGCATCCGGAATATACAAAAGGATTGTTTTGACCTGGTCCATGGGGGCAATATTGACTCCAGGGTGAATCCTGATTCCAGTTGCAGGTAAGCAAAGGAGACACGTCACGCAAATCACGCAGTGGGGTAAATTCATTTGTTAGTAAACGCTGCCATTCGTTGATTATCTTATCATCTGCTGCCAGATCATGTGAGCGCA
>JAVCCT010000066.1 GCA_030765325.1 Candidatus Stygibacter frigidus
AGGCAATGGAAACTCTGGGTTATAAGTACCATGATAATTATTCTGTTGAAGTACCCAAAAACCTTGAACACGGTGGGTTTTCAACTAATATAGCAATGGTGTGCAGCAAATTGAATAAGATGAAACCGCTCAATCTGGCAAAAAAAATCGTTGCTGAAATGGAGAAAAAAAGAGATTATAAAAGTGTCTCTCTTGCTGGAGCTGGATTCATTAATTTCACTTTGAGTAATTACGTTTATCATCATATGATACCTATGATCATGTTCAATGATTATGGATCCAGTAATTACGGTAAAAGGCGAAAAGTAATTTTGGAATTCGTATCAGCAAATCCTACTGGTCCGCTTAATGTGGTTTCCGCCAGAGCTTCAGCTTATGGAGATAGCCTTTACAGAATTTTTAAATACGTTGGGTATGAACCTTTTAGAGAATTCTATGTAAATGATGCTGGTAACCAGGTTGATATCCTGGCAGAATCCGTGGAACTACGTTATCGAGAATTACACGGAGAAATAATATCAGAATTCCCAGCAGAAGCATATAATGGAGATTATATCAAAGATATAGCTGCAAAGCTAAATTCCATTGAAGGCTCCAAGCTTCTACATTATTCTGAAAAGGATCGATTAGACAGAATGAAAGATTTTGCCCTGGAAGAAATTCACAGAATGCAGGTATTTAGCCTGGAGAAGTTCGGAGTAGAATTTGAGAATTGGATGAGTGAAAAAAAACTTCGTCAGGAAGGTTCCATAGAAGAAGTTCTCAGCTGGCTTTCTGAGGCGAATGTTACCTTTGAAAAGGATGATGCGATCTGGTTTGAATCAACCAAGTTTGGTGATGAGAAGGACAGGGTATTAATGAGAGCTGATGGGACTATCACTTATATAGTTCCTGATATTGCCTATCATCTAACAAAATATCAAAGAGGTTTTGATATAATAATAGATGTACTGGGACCAGATCATCATGGATATGTACCTCGCTTAAAAGCAGCTTTGGAAGCCCTTAAATATGATTTTCATAAACTTGAAGTTGTATTTTTGCAGCATATAAATCTATTCTCTAATGGAGAATTGGTGAAAATGTCAAAAAGAGCAGGTAAGATTGTTACCATGAATGATCTCATAGATGAGGTTGGTAAAGATGCTACTCGTTATTTCTTTTTAGACAGAAGACCCAATTCACACCTTAATTTTGATCTGGCATTAGCGAAGAAAGCTTCCAATGAAAATCCTGTTTTCTATATTCAATATGCCCATGCCAGGATTTGCTCAATTCTTAAGAAAGCTAAGAAAGAGAAGTTGGCTCTGAATAATTTTGATCTTAAACAGCTTAAGAGGCTTGATAAAGTTGAGGAGATAAGATTGATCAAGAAGATGCTTTCATTCCCGGAAATTCTTAACCAGATAACTGATAAAAGAGAACCGCATCGCTTAGCCACATATACCTTAGAGCTGGCTGGGATGTTCCATAAGTATTATGCTGCATTTACAATAATCAATCCTCGTTATAAAGATCTTTCACGCTGTAGATTGTTCCTGATATCTGCCATAAAAAACGTATTGGCTATTTCTCTGGATTTGATGGGAATTTCCGCTCCCACTTCCATGAAAAGAAAAAAGAAATAAATATTTCTTATATTGTATGACGAAAGTATTGGTTGTTTCTGATTCACATGGTAATCAGAGATTCTTAAGACAGGTTTTGCAAGCTGAACATGATGCAGAGATCATTGTTCATTTAGGTGATTATTATAATGATCTTGAAGAAAATTATGATCTTACTGACGGCAAAACGGTTTATAGAGTTCCGGGTATATTCAATAGTGGGTATTTCTCTGGCAAATTATCACCAACCTGTGTATTTGAGGTAAATAATTGGAGAATCGGGGGAGTTCATGCTCCCCAGGACATTCCAAAACTCCCAGGTAAGTTTGATGTAATACTTTCAGGACACACGCACTCACCAAAAGTAGAAAAACTTAACCTGTACCTTCATATTAATCCTGGTCACCTCAAAAACCTTATTGACAGGGGTAATATAGCATCATACGCCGTTCTTGAAATATCTGACGAGAAAATTAATGTGAAAATCAGACAAATCAATTGTAACCTTAAAGAGGAGTACTCGTTTATTAAATAAAAATATCTGGAGGGCAGATGACTATAGAACAAATTAATCAGAGAGTAATAGAAAAAAGTCCATTTATTGACCAAATATCAAATGAAGTCGGCAAAGTTATTGTTGGACAGCAATATATGGTCAGTCGAATCTTAGTAGGTTTACTTGCCAATGGACATATCCTTCTGGAAGGTGTTCCCGGACTGGCAAAGACACTTACAGTAAGCACAGTAGCAGGAACGATCAATGCTTCATTTAACCGTCTTCAATTCACTCCTGATCTTTTACCGGCTGATTTGGTGGGAACTCTTATTTATAATCAGAAGACATCAGAATTTGTACCCAAGAAAGGTCCTGTATTTGCAAACTTTATCCTTGCTGATGAAATAAACCGTGCTCCGGCAAAGGTACAGTCAGCACTTCTGGAATCAATGCAGGAACGTCAGGTATCTATTGGGGATACTACCTATCCCCTTCCAAAACCTTTTCTGGTGATGGCTACTCAAAATCCTCTGGAACAGGAAGGTACATATCCACTTCCAGAAGCTCAAGTAGATCGTTTCATGCTAAAGCTCATGGTTGGCTATCCATCACGGGATGAAGAAAAGATCATCCTTGATAGAATGGTAAATGATGAAAAGATTGAAGTATCTCAGATCGTTACTCCTCAGGAGATTATTGAATTACGTCAGATTGTGAAAGATATATATATAGAAGACAAGATCAAAGAGTATATTCTGGACCTTGTTTTTGCCACGCGACAACCAGATCAATTTTCAAATATCAAAGATATGAAATTCCTCATTGAATGTGGTGCATCTCCAAGAGCTACAATCTATCTGGCTCAGGCAGCAAAGGCTCATGCCTTCCTTGAGCACAGAGGTTATGTAATCCCGGATGATATAAAAGCTATTGGAAAGGATATTCTGCGTCATCGTGTAATCCTCACATATGAAGCTGAAGCTGAACAGATCACTCAGGAAGATATAGTAAACAGGTTGTTTGATGAAATAGAGGTGCCATAATCTATGGAAGTTTCTGAGATCATAACCAAGATCAAGAAAATAGAGATCACTACGAGAAATCTGGTTTCAGAACTTTTTTCTGGTGAGTATCACAGCATGTTCAAAGGTCAGGGACTGGAATTTTCTGAAGTTCGAGAATATCAGGATGGAGACAGCTTTAGACAGATAGACTGGAATGTTTCAGCCAGAATGGGCCATCCCTATATAAAAAAGTTTGAAGAAACCCGTGAATTAAATGTGATTTTTTTAATCGATGTAAGCGGTTCAACGTCCACCGGTACAAGAAGTTATCTTAAATCAGAATATATTACAGAAATAACTGCCGTGCTCTCCTTCTCTGCTTTATCTAATAATGATAAAGTGGGATTGCTATTATTTTCTGATCAGATAGAAAAATATTCTCCTCCACGCAAAGGAAAGAAAAGTGCCCTTCGTATCCTGAGAGATATACTTTATCATGTCCCTAAAAGTAATGGAACTGATCTCAAAGCAGCCATCGAGTATGCCTACCAGATAATCCCCAAGCGCTCTATAATCTTCATAATTTCTGATTTCCTGGCACAAGATTATCAGGACAGTTTGAGAATACTGGCTGGGAAACACGATGTGATAGCCTTGAGGATTTTAGATAAAGCAGATATCGAACTCCCTAATTGCGGATTGATCCACCTCGCTGATCCTGAAACAGGAAAGCGCTTTACGATTAATACAGGAAACCGCAGATTAAGACAAAGATATAAAGAAGCTATTGATAAAGAGAGCTTTGAATTTAATGAAACCTTGAAGAAGATCAAAGTGGCAAACCGAACCTTTACTACAGATGAAACTTACACAAAAAAACTTATGGAGCTTTTCCGGGCTCGGAAACATAGACGCTGATATGAAGAAAACTATAATAATTCTAATAGTCATGATGCTGACAGTAGTTCTTTCTGCCCAAGTTCTTGATCAGAAAATAGAGAAACCAGGTAGGTTATTTGTTGGTACTCCCTTTAGCCTTTACGTGGAAATAACTTCTGCAATTTCAGATAGTATTTACGCTCCTCAACTTGATAGTATTGACGTATTCTTTCCAATGGGAGAACCACAGCAACAGGAAACTATCCAGGATGATGTTAAAAAGAATATCATCAAAATGACTTTTCAGGCATTTGATACTGGTGACTACACATTTCCATCTCTGGAATTTCTGGTGAAAAGTGATTCACGTGATACTGTACTGACTACTCGAGATTTTGTGGTTATAATTAATTCAGTATTACCGGATTCTGCTGATGCTATCAAAGATATTGCTCATCCATTATCTTTAAAACTCGGATTCTGGGACTTTTTTATACCTATTGCCGGCATTATCATTATAATTGCCCTAATAATATTTCTTAAGAAATTCTTCACTAAACCAGAACAACCAGCAGAAATACCAAAATTCACTGATAATCGCCCAATCTGGCAAATCGCTCATGAAATGCTTATGGAATTACTAAATAAGAAACTATTGGATAAAGGTGAAAACATTGAGTTTTATTACCGATTATCCATTATACTTAGATACTTTATTGAAAGACATTATAAGATAAATGCTCTGGAAATGACAACCAGTGAGATTAGATACAATCTCAAATTAGATGACTCAAGAGAAAAAGGTGATATCCTGAAGCTTCTCACGGAATCTGATAAAGTAAAATTTGCCAAATATCTACCAGAAAGAGAAAAAGCTGAGGATCTTGCATCCTGGTTTGAAGCCTATCTGGACTCTTTTAAATTAAGGAATCCGGAGGTAAAAGATGCTTGAATTCTTTAAACCGGACTGGCTTTGGGGTATTTTAATTTGTATTCCTTATCTTGCATGGGAAATCTTCTATCGTGATAAAAAAAGACTCAGGCTGTATTATAATCGTATTGATCTGTTAAAATCACTTTCATCATCAGGATCATGGCTTCGTTTTATTCCGATCATCCTTAGGATGCTGCTGATTGCTTCACTTTTTATTGCCCTGGCACGTCCCAGATTAGCAAATCAGAAGCAAAAGATCACTGGTAATGGTATTGATATCATATTAGCAGTGGATATTTCAGGAAGTATGCAAGCCGTTGATTTTCAACCAACAAACAGACTTGAAGCGGCTAAAAAGGTCGCTGCTGAATTTATTAAAAAACGCAAGAATGACCGCATTGGGGTTATTGTGTTTTCTGACCATGCCTACACGAAATGCCCACTTACTCTTGATTACAATATGCTGATGACTATATTAGGTGACATAAAAATCGATCAAGAAGCACAGGGAACTGCCATTGGTATGGGATTAGCAACCGCTGTGGCAAGGCTGAAGGATTCACAGGCAAAATCAAAAGTGATTGTTCTGATAACAGATGGAAAAGATAATACGGGACAAATCCATCCCCTCACTGCCGCAAATATGGCGGCAACCTTTGGTATCAAGGTTTACACGATCGGGGTTGGTAGAAAAGGATTGGTTGACTTCCCTTATGGAAATGGCTATAGAAAAGTGAATATTGATTTTGATATTGATATTTTAAATGATATTGCCAAAACCTGCGGTACTGATCATGCCAGACTTGCCAGAAATACTGAGCAGTTAGAAGAAGTAATGAATTATATCGATAGCATGGAAAAAACCCAGATTGAAATCAAAAACTACTACGAATATGAAGAACTGTTCACCCGCTGGATTATGCTGGCAATACTATTATTATTGCTGGAATTCACTTTCAGGTTCTTTATATTAAAACAACTTCCATAGGAGATATTATGCACTGGGGAAATCCTGAAGCTCTCTTTTTATTACTGCTCATTCCGGCAGCATTGATACTGGTATTTTTATCAAAGAGAATTAGATTAAAAAGGTTTTCCAGATTCGCTGAAAATCGCTTTTATGATTATTACTTTCAGCAATTCTCAGCCTTCAAATTTAATCTTAAAAACATCTTTCTCATTATCGCACTCTTCTTTATGATTATTGCTCTTGCCAGACCTCAATGGGATCGTGAAATGCAGATTGTGCAAAAGGAAGGGGTAGATATAGTAATCTGTATGGATGTTTCCAAAAGCATGGATGCCACAGATATTCAACCCAGCAGGATTGAACGTGCAAAAGACCAGATATCTCTCTTTATCGACCAGCTTAAAGGTGACAGGATAGCAATAGTTACATTTGCAGGACGTAGCTTTGTCCAATGCCCCCTTACGGATGATTATGGCGCAGCAAAACTGTTCCTGAGCCTTCTGGATACTGAAACTGTTACTTCTTATGGAACTGATATAGGTAAAGCTCTTCAGACCTCTTTATCTGTGTTTTCAGAAAAAGATAAACATAAGATAATTATTTTGGTTTCTGATGGCGAAGATCTTCAGGATAATGCCGTTGATATAGCAGAAGAAGCTAAGAAACAGGGTGCCATTATCTATTCTCTTGGTATAGGCTCCCCAGATGGCAGCACCATTCCTGTTGTCGATGAAAATGGCAATACTGTTTACGCAAAAAATGATGCTGGTGAAATAGTATTCTCAAAACTCAATGTTGATGTTTTAAGCCGGATCGCCAAGGCAACCAATGGAAGGTTTTTCCCTATCACACCTCAACAATCAGAAATATTTCAAATACTAAATGAGATCAAAACTCTGGAAAAGAAAAAAATCGATGCTCGTCAATTTTCACGTTATAAAGATCAATACAGTTATTTTGTAATAGCTGCTTTGATTTTCTTAATAATAGAATTTCTTATTATGGTCATTCGCAACACACCCTTTGAGAGGGTTATCAGGACAAGGAGATAATTATGAAGTCATTCACTATCACCTTCATTTTAGTGATTATTTCCAGCTTTTTATTTGGAGAAGTATTAACCTATGACAAGGTGATCACAAATAGTAAAGCTAATCAGGATTATAAATCCAAAGATTTAGATGCTGCTCAGCAAAAATATCGGTCAAATGCTTTAAAATATCCTGAAGATAGCACTTTGCATTATAATCTGGGAAATTCTCTTTATAAGCAGGGTAAGCTGGAAGATGCTGAAGCTGAATATAAAATGGCTATGCGTGATCAGAAATTCAGTGATAAATCTAAACTCTATCAGAATATGGGTAACATAAAATTTCAACAGAAAGATTATAAAAATGCCCTGGAGTACTTCAAAAAATCTCTGGTAGATGATCCTCAAAACCCTGATTCAAGATATAATTATGAGCTGGCATCACGTTTTCTGCAAAAACAACAGCAGCAACAACAGCAGCAAAACAAAGATCAGGATAATAAAGACAAAAATAAGGATAAACAAAAGCAGCAGCAACAACAGCAAGGTGATGAGAAAAAGGATGATAAAGATAAAGAACAACAACAACAGCAGCAGCAACAGCAAAAACAGGGTGATGATGAAAAAAAGGAACAAAAACAGCAAAAAGTAGAAAAATCTAAGGACGAAAAAGAAGCTGAGCAAATGCTCAAAGCACTCCTGGCAAAAGAAAAAGAAGAAATGCAGAAAGAAAAAGAAAAGAAATCTGCTGAAAGTCAAAAATCTGGAAAATACTGGTAATATGAATAAATATCTAGCCCTTTTAATTTTCCTGCTTGTTGCTATTTATGCATCAGCAGCTGATTTGCAAGTTACTGCCTACGTTAATCGTACTACAGTGGGTATTAATGATAATATTCAATACACTATTGAAATTTCTGGTTCCGATGCAGATAAGATTGGCACTCCAAATTTACCGAAATTAAATGGTTTTGACAATCTGGGAGTTTCCACTTCTTCATCTTCAAGCTATACTTTGGTCAATGGCAACTTTGAATCCTCAGTTACAAAAAAATACCTATATTCTCTTCGTGCCAAAAGAATAGGGAAAATCTCCATTCCTTCTATCACGATTAAATATAAAAATCATTCTTATAAAACTGATGCCATAAATTTGAACGTTGTCCAGGGGAGTAATGAACCTGCCCCATCTCAAGGAAGAATTAATAGTCCCTCTAAATCAACCAGTGGAAAGATGTCAGATAATATGTTCATCGATATTGATATTTCTGATCAGTCTCCCTATCAAAATGAAGCGGTAGAAGTTACATATACGCTGTATTCAAAATATAATGTTACTTCTCTTTCATTTAATGAAGAACCTTCCTTTATTGGTTTCTGGAAAGAAGATGTATTCACACCAAAAAGAATGGATGTTCAGCGTACTACCAGGAATGGTGAAATTTTTAATACCATGAAACTAAAAACTTATGCTATTTTCCCTTCTCAATCTGGCAGTATTTCTGTTGACCCTCTCAAAGTTGATGTAGATACCAGAACAGAATCCCGCAGTATATGGAGCTTTGGTAATACTAAGAAGTATACCATTGCCAGCAATAAAATTAATTTTAATGTAAAAGAACTCCCAGCGGGAGCTCCAGCAAATTTCACTAATGCAATTGGTAATTTCCATCTTAATTCTTCTATCAGTGAAACAAATCTAAAAGTAGGTGATTCTTTCACTTATACTTTGGAAATTTCAGGAAGAGGTAATTTATCAAATATTGATATCGCTACTCTTCCGGAAATAAACCATCTGCGTTTTCTTGATCCAGAAACATCTACAGACATTAACTCAACCAAAATTAACGGTAAAAAAGTTATCCGTTATCTCGTAGTCGCTCAGGAACCAGGCACATTCACCATCCCATCTTTGACTTTTACTTATTTTGATCCTGACAATAGGAAATATATCACATTACGGTCAGACAAATATACCCTGAAAGTTAAGGAAGGGGATAATATTTACATTCCAGGAACTACATCACAGGCTTCTGTCCATCTTGAAGGTTCTGATATTGGCTTTATAATTGAAAATAGAGAAATGAAAAGTTTTAAACCATGGTTTGATTCAATTCTTTACTGGCTAATTCTCTTCTTTATTTTCATTTCTCTGCCCATCGCTTCTATGCTGATGAAAAGGCAAACACAAATAGCTGGAGATCTTGATTATCAGCGTCAGAAAAGAGCTAACAGAGTATTAAAAAAATACCTGAAACTTGCTTCTCAATATCATAAATCCAGTAATCCAGGTTTCTATTCTGCAGCACAAAGTGGATTAGAAAATTATCTAACTGATAAATTGAAAATAGCCCGAGGCAGTAGAAAAGAACAGATCATCGCTCAGGCAACCCATCTTGGATACCCAGTTGAGCTTGTTGAGAGGATCAATCTTATGTTCAATCGATGCAATGAAGCCAGATTTATGCCCGGAGGCTTCTCACAGGAAAATATCCAAACAGACTTCATCGCATTGCGCAATATTGTTGCTGATCTGGCAAAAACCAGAATCAAAGGTAAATAAAATGAAATATTTTCTGATTATCATCAGCTTGTTTATCCTGATTTCACCTGTCATAGCAGAGAATACCGATATGATCACCAAAACTCTGGATGAAGCTATCGATGCTTATCATAATAAAGATTACGATACTGCCCTATCCAGTTTTTTATATCTTGAAAATAATAATGTTGTTAATGCCGATCTCTATTATAATATTGCGAATTGCTATTTCAGACAAAGTCAGATTGGCAAAGCTATTATTTATTATAAAAAAGCTCTTAAGGTTGATCCAGCTCATACTGCTGCAAATTCAAACTTGAAATTTATACTCACTCTCACAAAAGATAAAATTGATAGTAGTGATAATGGCGCATTGTCACAATTTCTTCTCAGGATCTATCATTCCTTTGATCTTAATAAGGCTGCTCTTTTTACTGCTATCCTTTTCTTCATTCTCATTCTTCTTCTTATACTAATGCAAACAGTATTTCAGCACAGAGATAAATCTTTGCCCGTTTTTCTTATTTTTCTGGTTCTTATTTTATTAGTAATTTCGGCTACAGTTTCATATATCAAATATCAGAATTTTCACTCTGCCCGGGATGCCGTTGTCACTTCTCAAACTGCCATCGGATATAGTGGACCAGGCACAGAATATACTCGCGTGTTCACTATTCATGAAGGCATGATCTGCCATATAGAAGAAACTAATGATAACTGGCTGCTAATAAAGCTTCCTAATGGTATAGGCGGATGGATAGAATCTGATCTGCTGGAGATAGTGAAGATCAAGTAGATTTATTGTTCTGCTCAAGCTCTAATAATAGCTTCTTCATGTGGGTTCCTCCGGCATAATTACCAATTTCACCAGATTTAAGAATTACTCTATGACAAGGGGTAATGAGCATGAGCTTATTCCTGCCTACTGCACTTGCCACTGAGCGAACCGCCTCTGGCATCCCACATCTTTGAGCTAATTCTGAATATGAAATTGTCTCTCCATAAGGTATCTTACGCACCTCTTTCCATACTAATCCTTCAAACTGGCTGCCAATTTCATGAAAATTCAGATTAAAACTTTGTCTTTCTCCCTGAAAGTAATCCATAAGTTGTTCTCGCGCCCTTTTAAATACTTCTTCCTCTCCCCTGCTGCTGAAATTGTATCCTTCCTCAGCGCATTGCTTTTCAGTAAAATAAAGCTCACGTAGTTCAAGGTCTTTTATTTTAAGACAAATATTAATATCATCTATTCCGATTATGCATTTCATTGTTTATATCCTCATTGGAGCGGGTGACGGGGATCGAACCCGCGACCCTCAGCTTGGGAAGCTGATGCTCTACCGCTGAGCTACACCCGCTTATATTACAATTAATTAATTTCACTCAATAATAGGCAAGTAAATTTTCTCTTATAATAATTCTTTCTGGATCACTGGTAAACTACCTGCCAGTATCTCCCTCAGTCGTTTTGCTTTCAGCCAGTCTATCTCTCCAGTCCATTCATTCATAAATATCTTTTTAAACTCCAAAGCAATGCAGCACACCCTTTCACCATAGATATTATGCAGCCATCTGGAAAAATGACCCCCGTCAAATTTTACATTTATCCGCACATCCAGATTTCTACCAAAATAACCCTCACTCCGCAATTGCTCCACAATGTTATCTACAAGTGGAAACCACACTGAAGGCATGTTATTTGTGCCGATAATTATCTCTGGATTCTTCTCTGGATCATCGTATCCTGCTCCTTCCCCACCTCGCTGGTGATTATAGGAATGCAGATCATAGATAAATATCCGCTCAAATTTTTCTAATAGCTTATCGACATGCTCCTGCACTGATTGATAATACCAATTATAACATTTCTTGCTGAATTCTATTTCTTCACTATCAGGTGTATTCACTCGAACCTGCAAACCCCACGCCTGCTGTTGAGTAATATAAAATGACCCATCTATTGGACGATTTAAATCCACTTGAAACCTGCTATAGTAAACTACTATCCGGTTTGATGCAATCTCTGTAAAATACCCCGTAAAGGGATCTTCCTCGTATAATCTCGCACCTTCAGATAGTGCCATATTCGCAGCAATAATCTTACTAAGCTTATGCCCATTATGAATTGCAGTGCATACAACAGGCATCATATAATCAAATTCAAAGTCCGCTATTTTATAATTATTATTCATTATATTCTCCCAGACAAATTTTGCTTCTCAATTCCAATCTTGTAAAGCTAATTCTATTTATCCTAATTATCCGCTTTTCTCCCTAATGCTAAAATCCATTTCGGGAATACACTGAACTCACGGAAGGAAGAGAAAACGATAAGATAAAAAGAGTAAGGATATTTGTTTTTATAGTTTTGTCTAATTTTCTCAATTTCACAATTTCGATTTAATTAACCGCGAAAAGCGCGAATGGGGTGTCAATCCCTGGTTCTTATTTCTAAATATTCTTTTGCTAAAGTTGGTTCGCTTTTACTCTTAAGCAGATTTTCAAAGAAAGTAAATTCACTTTCTTTTATATAGTATTTGTCTTTACGGGTATTAATTACATCATCATATTTATTGTTAGCTTCAATTTTTCCTGAATCAATCAAGGATTTAAAAACAGCAAATGCGCCAGACATTTTTGTTAATTCATATTCTTCATCATAAAGAATTGAAAGTATTGGGGAGGCGATCGCGCTTGGCCATTTTATCACTATTTGATTTTCATAAACCATTTCTTTTACATTACGAAGTGCTACAATTAAAATAGTGTCTTTTTCAATTCTTTGCGTATGGCTTTGAAAACCGTTCATACTTCCTTCAAGATTTTGACATATTATCTTTTTAGAACCGCTTCCGTATAAGTATTTTGTCGTATGCCAGCCATATCCATTGAAGAAGAGTTCTTTACTCTTTTTTGATAATAGCTTTTCTGTATATAAAGCCTGGTCAAATAAATATAGATCTTCAACAGTTGATAATAGCTGACCGGCACCCAGGCAAAAGGACATATCCAGA
>JAVCCT010000176.1 GCA_030765325.1 Candidatus Stygibacter frigidus
TACCTCTGAAATGCATCCTGAATGATACCCCTTCCAGAGGAAATCTTTCCCGTAATTGATTATATAGATACCGGCTGTAATGTTTGGTTATCAGTTTGGGATTATTGCAAAAGAACACAAATGTTGGTGGATTCGCCTCCGTCTGGGTGCAATAATAAGTCTTGGAATGCTTCCCTGATGAATGAGAAGGAGGAAAGTTGGAAATGACATCTGCTAAAAATTTGTTTAATTGCGCTGTCGGAATTCTTTTTTTACTGGTATTTTTGATTTCCACCACTTTTTTTAATACGCCACTCACTCTTTGACCTGTGAGAGACGAAATAAATAGTATTGGAGCATAATTTATAAACGGAAGCTGTTCCTTTACTCTCTGAATAAATTCCCCGGGTGTCTTATTATTCTTTTTCACAAGATCCCATTTATTCACCAGTATCAAAATATCTCGATGATGACGGGCAGCAAAAGAGGCTATCTTTTGATCCTGAGTGGCTACTTCTCTTTCGGCATCAAGCATTAATATCACCATATTGCTCTGATGTATTGCCTCTATAGTGCGCATGGAGCTAAAATACTCCACTCCATATTTCACTTTCACCTTTTTGCGTAATCCTGCTGTATCTATTATAGTTATCTCTTCACCAAAATATTTCACCTTCATATCAATACTGTCACGCGTGGTTCCAGGTATATCTGTTACTATATTAATATCAGAGCCATGCAATTTATTTACAAGAGATGATTTTCCCACGTTAGGTCTGCCCACAATAGCCAACTTGATCTTTTCTTTGTCATAACTCAAATCTACATCTTTCACGGGATTTACTAAATTGATAAGTTCATCCAGAAAGTTGCCGCAATTGCGACCTTGCACTGCTGCCATGGGAAAGGCTTCGCCCAATCCTAATTGCAGAAATTCATAAAGATCAAAGGCATCCTTTTCTGAATCTACCTTATTAACCACAAGAAGCACTCTATCTCGTACAGGACTTAGCAATGCTGCTATTTCAAGATCAAAATCTGTTGCTCCCGTCTTGGCATCAACCATAAAAACTATCACGTCTGCTTCAGATATTGCTACCTCTGCCTGTTCACGAATAGCCGAATTCATTTTATCGTCTGTGCGGGGAATAATTCCACCAGTATCTACCAGTGTAAAATATATCCCGCTCCATTCTGCATCCTGATATTTCCTGTCCCGCGTGATGCCTTCTTCAAAATCCACAATCGCACTTCGTTTACGGCAGATGCGATTAAATAGCGTTGATTTTCCCACATTAGGACGACCAACAATTGCCACTATACTTTTTCTCATAATTTTATCGTTTTCCTCATGCCTTTAGATTACTCTTTTTACAATAAATCCTTTACTACCAATAACTTTCATTATGATACATAAATTTTTACTTTCCACGTAATGTCAAATATTATCAATACAATAAATTATGATATCCATATTGTATCATTATACTGCAGTTTCTTTATCGCTGAGGATTGGTTGGCTGATATTTATTTTTAACGGTAAGAGTTATCTGTAAACACAATTAACCCAGTGAACAATGTTAACTATGTTCACTGGGTTAATTGCGTTTACAGAAGAGATAATTTAGGTTTTTCTGATCTTTTACGGTCGAGATGGTGTAGGATTTTTTTCCTCATGCGGATGAATTCTGGTGTGATTTCCAGGAGTTCATCGTCACCGATATATTCCAGAGCCTGTTCAAGCGAGAAGTGGCGGGGTGGGATAAGCTTGATAGCATCATCAGAGCCGGAAGCTCTCACGTTTGTGAGTTTTTTCCCTTTGCATACATTGATCACCAGGTCAGTTTCTTTGGCATTCTGACCAACTATCATACCAGCATAAACCTGAGTTTGCGGTTCAATAAAGAGCACTCCACGAGGTTGGAAGTTATTAAGGGCATAACCCATGGCAACGCCTGCTTCCATGGCGATAAGAGAGCCATGACCGCTTCCGGAGATATCACCTTTATAATATTCATATTCATAAAAACTGTGATTGATGATCCCGGTACCTCTGGTAATGGTCATAAATTCATTTCTGAAGCCAATCAAACCGCGAGCAGGGACTTTGAATTCCAGACGTGAATAGCCGTCCTGGGCTGCTGCCATATTAACGAGTTCACCTTTGCGGATACCCATCATTTCAATCACGGCACCCACAAATTCTTCACCTACATCTACCATGGCGAGTTCGATGGGTTCAGTTCTCTTGCCATTAACTTCCCGGAAGATCACTTTTGGTTTGGAAACCTGCAATTCAAAGCCTTCGCGGCGCATATTCTCGATCAGGATAGAAAGCTGTAATTCACCCCGACCTTTAACGATGAAACGGTCAGAATCATTAGTTTTTTCCACAATAAGTGAGACATTGGTTTGCAATTCTCTCATCAATCTATCATATATTTTATTAGAGGTAACTTTTTTACCTGATTGTCCAGCGAAGGGGGAGGTGTTTACCAGGAACTCCATTGACAGAGTGGGTTCATCAATTTCTATAAGTGGAAGAGGATTGGGATGTTCCCGATCTGCTACGGTTTCGCCCACGTCAACGCACTCCATCCCTGCCAGTGAGACTATATCTCCGGCATAAGCCGTTTTAACTTCCTTTTTTGTGAGTCCCACATAGGTATATATCTTGGAAATACGGTAGAGAAGTCTTTCGCCGTTTCTTTTGAGCAGCACAATCTCCTCTCCCAGAGAAACCTTACCATTATATATCTTGCCAGTACCCATTTTACCCAGGTAATTATCATAATTGATCGCTGAAACCAGGAACTGGAAAGGCCTTGACTTATCGCCTTCTGTATCTTTAACATTTTTGATAATGCAATCCAGCAAAGGGAAGATGTCTTCATTTTCATCTACGAGTTGATCCATGGCAATGCCTAGTTTGGCTGAAGCATAGATAACCGGAAAGTCAAGCTGCTGGTCATTGGCATTAAGCTCCAGAAAGAGATCAAATACCTTATCGAGCACGTCTTCCGGTTTACAATTAGGTCTATCAATCTTATTGATAACAACGATGGGGTTCAAGCCCAGCTCCAAAGATTTCTTGAGGACGTATTTGGTTTGCGGCATAGGACCTTCATAGGCATCAACAATTAGCAGGACGGCATCAACCATCTTCATGATGCGTTGAACTTCTCCTCCAAAATCTGCATGACCAGGAGTATCTACAATATTGATTTTATAATCTTTATAGAACAGGGAGGCATTTTTAGAAAATATAGTAATTCCTCTTTCTCTTTCAATATCATTTGAATCCATTACTCTATCATTAACTTGCTCATGTTCACTAAATACGCCAGCCTGCTTAAGAGCAGCATCAATTAGCGTGGTTTTGCCATGATCCACATGAGCGATAATGGCAATGTTCTTTATTTTCTGCATTTCTTTCCTTCTTTAAATCTAAAAAATTCCCTACATGCTTTTATTTTGAGGCAGTAGTATAGCGTCAAGTTAAAGCGTGAAATAATTTATTTTTAATAAGTTATATAATCTGAAGGGAATGATTTATAAGATAATATTGGTCATTTATTAGCCAAATTATGAAGTCTAATAAAAACAGAAATAATGGATTCAGGAAATATATCTTGACAATTGGCAGTTATTTTCTGGTGATATAAATGTAGACAGCGGAATTGAATTAAGGACTCTGAGCCGATATTCTGCAGTCAAAAAATCTTACTGAGAATCTAAGGAAAAATTATGATTGGGATGAAAGGATTAAAATTATCAGGGTTAATTATCCTGGTATTAGTATTATTAGGTTGTGCCCGGACAGTGACTTTTACTCATACTATGCGTGAAAGGATAAACCTCTTGGATGATGATCTTCAAAAGGTGCAGTTTTATGTATCAGAAAAGATAATCATCAAACGGGAATTTGTAAACTGGTCATCAGAGATCAACAGGGAACATGATCTTCGGCAGGAAGGCGATCATTTTATAGAAACAGTGATCATCAATACTGATACCCCGGGAATAGTAGTGGAAGCAAATGAAGATGAACTGCACGTGAGTTTTGAGCCTGATCCTAATTTCTATTTAGTATTTTGCCAGGGATGCAGTGGGGAAAAGAAGGATTCTGATCTATACACTTTATACAACTTCAAAATGAAAGGTAAAGAGATAGAGACAGTTGAGGACACCCGATTATATGATGGTGTATCCAAAGATGCAAAATACTATTTTACTGAATATGGTAATCAGGACTTTTTGATAGCTAATAATTCACATGGAGCATATCTTAAATTAAAAGACAAAGTTGTTAGAAGTATGATAAAGACAAAACGAGTACTGCCAGGAAGTATTATTATCGATGATTAATTGAGCGAGAATTTATATATAATTAAATCCATTGAATCATAGAGGAAAACCTGGTTTTCATATAACGCCCATGAATCAGTAAGCCACACTTTGTCTGGCAGCAGAATGACATTTAATAGATTACCCTTTTTATCATATTGTCCAATGATGTTATAATATGAAATCTCAGTTTGAGTGGAATCAGCAGCATCATGATCATTTGAAGAAGCCAGAATAAGGAATCCTTCCTGATAGGGTAGAGGTTTGCCGTAAAGAGTGTTTTTATATTTAAGAGGGAGTTTATCCACTTTTGTTCTTTTAGGTTTTCCGCTGATATTAAAGAAGGTGATCTCATCCCGTCCGCTGAAACTCAGTACATAGCCCCAATCAGTAACGCAATAAGAATAATATTTATCCAGTATTGAGCCAAAATGTTTATTAGTAAAATATTTATTAAGGTCAACTTCCAGAGAGATATTTGAATTTGTTATAGAATAAATACCCGCCTGATTACTTCCTGGGAGGACATCAATATATAGCTGTTGATCATAAAAACAGGTCTTCCAGGGGTAAATAAGCTCGATCTCATCAATATAATCGCCATAAGGTGAGAGGAATTGAAGCCGGTCATTATTAAAATCAGAAATAGCAATATTACCCCAGCCGTCTTCATTTACCGAAAGGGGTCTATTAAGCATGCCAGGCTCTGTTCCTGTTTGACCAAACTTTCTGGTGAAGGACAGGGTTTGAGGATCAAACACAAAAATGATATTGGTTTTCTGATCAACGATATAAAGTTCTTCATCGGCAATATCAAGATCTATGGGAAAAGAAAAGAAATATTCATCTCCCTGGGATTCAAGACTGTCCAGTAAACTGATTTGCCTGGCAGGGACTTCTGCAGAAAGATAACAGCAGGAAATTAAACTTAGGCTAAGAATCAAAAGAAAGCGTTTAATAAGTCATCTCCAGTGATATTTACAAGATATGATTCTACATTAATTTTACTGATAATATCCTTAACTGCCAGCAATTCATGTTTGCAACCTTTAAAAGCGTGGAGCAGTCTTTCTACTGGGAATTTTGTAAAGAAATCCCCATTAAGCTTAAATTCTGTGATTATGCCATTCTGGACTATTAATCTAACTTCAATTATACCACCTTTGGTTTTAATGGTCTTATCAAAATTATATTCAGGAGAAGCTCCAAAATTCCAGTCCCAGGTGGAATATTTGTTATCTGCAAGCTTTTGGATATTCTTCATGTCTGCATCAGAAAAGGTATAACCTGTAGTAGTAAGATTTGAAAAGGTGATATATTTTATTAGTCCATCTTCAAATTCCTTACCCGAGGGTGGGTTAAATATATGGTCACTAATATTTGTAACCCTGCTTCTGATAGATTTCACTGCTTTATCTTTATATTTTAGCGGATCACTCTTCAGCGCTTGCGAGAGATCACTCATTTTTGCCGAATAAAGCAGGGTGCCATGCTGAAGTACCTTTTTAGAAGTAGTCAGTTTAGCATTTCCACTGATTTTCTTATCACCGATCACCAGATCATTTCTTCCTTTTAACCGGGCATTAACGCCCTGGTTTTGCAGATATTTCACGATTGGCTCAGTGTATTTCTCAAAACCAGCCTCTTCGTTTTCGTCTTTATGGCACAAAAAGGAGAAATTGATATTACCCAGATCATGAAAAACTGCTCCACCACCAGTGAGTCTGCGGACTACTTTGATATTGTTCTCAGTGATATAATCAATATTAAGCTGGGCAAGAGTGTTTTGGAATTTACCTACGATGATAGACGGGCTGTTTATATACAGCATAAACACATCATCAGTGAAGTTGTCCAGGATGTATTCCTCGGAAGCAATATTAAAATAGGGATCATTAGTAGGTGATTTAATTATAAGCATTAAAATTATCCTTGTAAATATTCTATGATCTCTTCTTGTATCGTGATTGGATCAAGCCAGCAATACTGATATACAGCACTGCTCTTGCCTGAAACAGGGTAGTTTTGAACGCCAAAGGCTTTAAATTTTACGGCTATTTGTAATTTCACCAGTTCAGATTGAAGGCAACTGGCAAGTCCGGTATGCACATTATGATCTTCATAGGTAAAGATGCAGCCGGTAGCAGCAGCCTTTCTGATTACGTCAGCTTTAATGGATTGAGGGGTGGAAATATTCCATACTTGCAGGTTTATATTCTGCTGACGCAGTTCTTCTGCAACCAGAAGAGCGTTATTCGTAAGCGTACCCATCACAAAAAGGGCAGCACTATCGCCATCCCGTAAAAGGTCTGCATTGCCATATTCAAATTTATAATCTTCACCATAATATACTTTACCATCTTCTGTGCGTATTATATCAAGCTTTGACCTGCCCATAGGCACCAGATAATTACCATCTTTGGCAGCCAGCCAGCGGATAATGTGATCAGTTTGATTAGGGTCAGCAGGGATAAGGCATTTGAAATTGAACATATTACGCACCTGAGCCAGATAGTCCACGCACTGATGGGTTTTGCCATCTTCACCCACGTCTAATCCCACATGTGTGAGAATTATCTTAAGATTTGTTTCATTAATATCATTCAATCTATGCTGATTATAAGTTTCATCAATGCCAAACACACCAAAATCACTGAAAAAGGTCTGAAAGCCGCATTTGGAGAAAGCACCTGCACAAGTGGCTGTGTGATGCTCCATTATCCCGCTTTGAAAGAAATTAGCCGGGTATTTGTCCTTAAAACCTTTGGTCTTAACGCTGCCTGCCAGATCACAATCAAATACTGCCATCGCCAGATGATCTCCCTCAGCATTTTGCTGGGCAATATCCACAAGAGCATTACCCCAGGCACTCCGATTATCAGTTTTCTGTTCATAATTAATATGCTTCCCGGTATGTAAGGGGAAAGCAGGTTTTATATCTTCTACCGCTGAGCATCTACCGGAAGTAAATTCTATGCGTAATGCTTTCAGCTTATCAAAATCATCCAGCTGACCCAGTTCAGCAAGAGCGGAAACAAGATCAATCCCATTCTCAGATTTATATGGTAGAGTCTGTCCATGCCATTTCTCGTCATTTTCCATAAAGCTGATGTCTTTACCCATTATTGTGTTTGCCAGGATAACGGTAGGGATTTCGTTATTTCTGGTATAATGAATAGCTGCCAGTATCTGATTAATATCATGACCATCAATCTCTATCACATCCCAGTTATCAGCCAGAAATTCTTCCTTGATATTCTGAGGCATCACGCACTTGCATTTGCCGGAGATTTGCAGTTTATTATAATCGATAAACGCAGTCAGGTTATTAAGCTGGAACTTACTGGCAAATCTGCGTGCTTCACTGATCTGACCTTTTTGCTGTTCGCCATCGCCCATCAGCACATATACATGATTTTTATAGCCCTTCACTTTATTAGCCAGCGCAAAACCGCATCCGGCTGAAAGTCCCTGTCCCAGATTTCCACTTGCCCATTCGATCCCGGGAACGCAGGGTTCCACATGTCCTTCATAAATACTGCCAGCTAAGCGGAATTGCGAGACCATCTGATCAAGATCAAAATAGCCATATAAGCTCAAAGCAGAATAAGCAGCGGGGGAGACGTGACCATGAGAGATCACTATTTTATCTCTATCTGCCTTCTTGGGGTTTTGCGGATCATGATCTATAATGGAATATAATGAAAGCAAGAGATCTATAGTAGAAAGTGAACCTCCCGGATGACCACTGCCAGCCAAAGATGTCATTTTAAGTATGGAAGCACGGGCGATTATTGCTTTAGCTTTTATCGCTTGAATAAGGGTCTGGTCAATAAGTGAGGCATATTTACTCTCAATTGCCTTAATATCTGGCATTATAACTCCTGTTAATTATTGATTAATGATGCTTTGAGCTGCTTTTTTATCATCATCATAAGTGAAATGACTGATGATCCTAAATGAATTATCTTTATTTACTATTTTGGGATAAGTGATTCTTAAGCAGGCAAGTTTATCTTCTGCATAAGTGAAGATATCTAATAATTGCTCGATCTGATTTACACTAAAATAATGAGAATTTGCTGCTGTGCGCACATAAAGTAGCTGGTCATCAGCAAAAGATTCATTTTCTATACTCGATACAAGCTGGCTGAATGCTAAAGAATTCATCGGTTCATGAGCAGAAATTGACTGAATGCTATGAGTAGCTGGTTCAGTGACAACAACATTAGATTCCGGCTGGGGAGTTTGAGGATTATCAAACCCGGTGATATTCATATTAATATTTACGCTTTGATTTGCTCCAGAGGTGGCAGTTTCCTGAGTATTGCCTTCAGTTTTAGCTTCAGATTTACCATTTATTAAGTCGCGGATCTCTTCCACCAGCATACTTGCTTCCTGATATTGTCGTTTGGGTAATTGAGTTAAATAATCTTCCTCTAAGGTTTTGAGCTTTTGTAGAATTGCTTTATTGCGCGAATCTGAAGCTATCGAAGCAGGATTGTTAGTCTCTACTTTTGCAGAAAAACCAAAACTGGCGGACTGCTCTTGTGCAAACACCATAAGTACGCTTAATAATATTAGTACAATAAGATATCTTCTCATTGTTCCTCCAAATCTTAATTTTGTATTACAAAAACCTATAATTACCAATCAGTGTCAAGGATTTCAAAAATTGTAGTACACAAGACTAATGATAGGTGAACGGTGATCGGACAAGAAAAGAAGCCCCCCATCTAAGTCAGGACTTTTGAACGGTACTCCGGGCAAGAGTTCTGGACGACAGTTTTAATTAAGAATAGAACACTGAAGACGCGGATTTAGCGGATCAACACGGATAATGCAGTGTAAGAGTAAGATACTTAAAAGCACCGCACCCACCTTCGTTAAAACTGCGGGAGGGCAGGCAAAACGAACCAGACAAACCAAATAAAAAGAAATACATCCCAGCTAAGTTAGGAGTTATGAACGGTACTCCGGACGTGACTTCTGGACGACAGTTCAATTTATCCAGCCCTTGCCGGATCCCAGAAGTCCTGCTCGAAATACGCCCAGAACTCCTATTATCCTCATCTTCTCTTACACTATCCGCGCCCATCCGCCCAATCCGTAAAATCCGTGGTCTATTCTTAAAAAATTCTCACATTAAGTTCCTCATCTCTTAACCCATATCTCCCCATCCCACGCATAAAGCTACGGCATGGCAGGCGGATTTAACGGATTACACAGATCTACACTGATAATGTAATGTAAAAGTAAAGTGATTTAGAGCAACGAACAAAACGAACTAAAAAAAGGTAAAAATATCTACTTCCTGCTTAATACTTCTTCAGTTCGTTTTGTTCGTAATTGTTCGTTGCTTAAACTCTTACATTACATTTCTCGACTCTACAGTATAGGAAAACGAGAGCGAGAAGATGAGAAAGTGCGAAGGTGTGATTGAAAGTCTACACAACGGAGCAACTACGCGACTACATGACTGATAGGCTACAGCACTATTTTTTAACTTATAGTATGTATGATCTACGAATGACGTTTTTTAAAATATTTCCAAGATTCATGTGTGACAGGAAACTAATGGTCAGGAAAAAGTATAAGGGACAGCATGCTGAATATTTACAGTAGAAGATAAAATTCAAATAAAAAACGGGGGATGCCGGGGTAAATAATCTGGCATCCCTCTTTTATTTTTATAATTTCGACTCATAACACACAGATTAATAATGATTTACAAGTAATTATTTATAGAAAATAATTCTTTACACTGAAAGGGTTGAACTATAATAGCAATGGGTTTCAACCCATGGGAAATGATTAAAAAAATACCCCCACCCCATCCCGCTTTTGGCTCCGCAAAAAGCGGGATGGGGTGGGCATTTGATATTATTTTGAAACCATGGGTTGAAACCCATGGTTAGTATTGTGATGCCCTTTCAGGGCATTTCGAAACCAGTGAACATTTTAATTCCGGGGGGATGCTAAGGTAAATAATCTGACATCTCCCTGTTTTATATCAATTCTAATAGGTCTAACTAACTGGAACTAATGGAGATAATATATGTTAAAAAGAGTCAACCATTCGGGAGGTCTCCGACCATCCAGAAGGTTTCAGATGGGAGGTCTTTAACAAAGCTAAGTTACCTCCTGGATGGTCGATAGACCTCCCGGATGGT
The DNA here is from genome assembly GCA_030765325.1 of Candidatus Stygibacter frigidus. GTDB lineage: Bacteria > Cloacimonadota > Cloacimonadia > Cloacimonadales > TCS61 > Stygibacter > Stygibacter frigidus. The sequence goes on from JAVCCT010000176.1 coordinate 10,500, forward strand.
GACGATAGA